>JAFLJU010000293.1 GCA_022712835.1 Desulfobacteraceae bacterium | reverse complement strand
TGAAAACTTTTGTAATACTCTGTTCTTACCATCACATTAAGGATAATAAATGAATAAACGGCTGGGTATGGTTATTTTTCTCTGGATTTTAGCACTGGGTATCTCCTTTTCATTGGGTGTTATCTCGGCAAAAAATAACAGGGACACCATGCTATTCAATACCGCCCAGATATTTTTTAATCAGGTGGTGGTAACCCGGGAATGGAATTCCTCCCACGGCGGGGTTTATGGGAAGGTCACAGAAGAAACCCTGCCCAATGCTTTTTTACAAGACCCCGAAAAGAATCTTGAAACAAAGATGGGGGTTCTGACCAAAATTAACCCCTCCTACATGACCCGACAGATTTCAGAATTGACAGACGCCCAAGACCGTGTAAGGTTTCACATGACCAGTCTTTTACCCATTCGACCTGAAAACCGGCCCACCCCCTGGGAGAAAAATGCCTTGTTGGCCTTTAACCAGAAGCAAATCACAGAAACCTTTGAATTAACCCCCGGGGACACACCTGTTTTTCTCTATATAAAAGCACTGAAAGCCGAGGCCTCCTGCCTCAAATGCCATACCACCCAAGGCTACCGGCAAGGGGATATCCTTGGCGGTATCTCTGTCAGCCTGTTTGATATACCTTCAATCAATTTATTTCCAGTCCTTCTCATGCATCTTACCGTGGGTTCCCTGGGATTGTTTTTCATCTTGTTTTACGGCAGAAAACTGGTAACCGCCTATGAAACCATCCACCACCAGGCCTTGTTTGATGCATTGACCCAGATCCCCAACCGACGGCATTTTAACCAGAAGATAGCGACTGAATTCAGCCTGAGCCAACGATCGGGAACCCCGGTTTCCATTATCATGGCCGACATCGATTATTTCAAACGATATAATGATGAATACGGCCATTCCCAGGGAGATGCCTGTCTTAAAGAGGTGGCCGATGCGATCCGTAACGCCCTGGGCCGACCCGCTGATTTTTGTGCCCGGTTCGGGGGGGAAGAATTTATCATTATCCTCCCGGATACCATGGCCCATGGAGCCCTGCACATTGCCAAAAAGATACAACAAAACCTCCATGACTTACGCATTCCCCACAAAGGATCAAAGGTTCAGTCTTTTGTAACCCTGAGCATGGGAATTGTCACGGAAACCGCCTCAAAAACCACAGTGTCGAGGATCATAAAAATGGCGGATATAGCCCTTTACCAGGCCAAGGCAAAGGGCCGGGACCGGATGGAAGTTTTCATTGACGCTTTAAGCGATGGCGCCGAAATCAATATGATCAGATAATTTTGTATACCTTAAGGAGACACGAATGAAGTTTAGAGGATTTTTTATATTTTGGGTGGCTTGTATGGCAATGCTGCCTGCCCAGGCCCTTGCCAAAGCGCCCATAAACGTTTATGTCAGCATCCTGCCCCAGCAATATTTTGTTGAAAAAATTGCCGGAGAATATGCCAACGTTCAGGTTCTGGTGAAGCCCGGGAAAAATCCTTCCACCTATTCACCCTCACCGGATCAGATCAAACGCCTGACAACAGCTGATATCTTTTTTCGAATAGGGGTTCCATTTGAAAATGGGTTTCTACATAAAATTAAGGCAATTTCAGGTACCATTCAAATTATTGACACAAGAAAGGGCATTGTGCTTCGTGAAATGGAATCCCATGATCATGACCAGACAAATCATCTTGACAAACAAGACCCCACCGGCAAGGATCCCCACATCTGGATGAGCCCTTTGCTGGTAAAAATACAGGCCAAAACCATGGCAACGGCATTGATGGGATTTGATCCGGAAAACAGCAGCACCTATGCGCAAAACCTTAAGGAATTTCTCCGGGATCTGGATGGACTTCATAAACGCCTGACAACCACCCTGAGCCCCTTTCAAGGGGAGACGATTTTTGTGTTCCACCCGGTTTTCGGATATTTTACAGACACCTATGGGTTGAACCAGATGGCCATTGAAACCATGGGAAAGGCCCCCAGGGGAAAACAGCTGTCCGCCATTATCAAAAAGGCGAAATTAAACAAAACCCGGGTGCTTTTTGTCCAGCCTCAGTTTGACCAGCACGCCGCCCAAAAGATTTCCACTGCCATCAAAGGCAGTGTTGTTTCCATTGACCCCTTGGCCTTTGATTATCTGTCCAACATGGAAACCATTGCCCGGACCATCGGGTCTAATTTGCCCCACTAAAAAAAAGGTCCGGGAAAAGAGGGCCCGCTAAAAGAAAGGCCCATTAAAATTAAGGAAAATTTATGACCATTGCCCCTGACATCACTTTTGAAAACATCTCGTTTTCCTACCATAAAAGACCGATACTTGAAGAAGTGAATCTCCAGATAATCAATGGAGAATTTGCCAGCATTGTCGGACCCAACGGGGGCGGTAAGACCACCCTTCTCAAACTGATGCTGGGATTAATCAAACCCACCACCGGAACGATCCGGATATTTGGGGCCCCACCGGAACAGGCCCGGGAGAGAATTGGGTACATGCCCCAATACGCCCACCTTGACATGAATTTTCCAGCCACCGTCATGGATGTGGTGCTCATGGGAAGGCTTGGCAAAAAAAAGCTCTGGTTTTCCAAACAGGACAAAGAAAAAGCCCTCACAGCTATAGATGAGGTGGACATGGCACCCCACATCCACTCAGGGTTCAGCGAATTATCCGGGGGCCAGAAGCAGCGGGTTTTGATTGCAAGAGCCTTATGCAGCGATCCGTCCATCCTTCTGCTGGATGAGCCCACTGCCAATGTGGACCATGAGACAGAGGAAAACCTGTTTTCCATTCTCCAGAAACTGAACACCCATATGACCATCCTGCTGGTCTCCCATGATCTGGGTTTTGTCTCAAAATATGTAAAAAGTGTTATCTGTGTAAACCGCCAGGTGGTCATCCACCCCACCACAGAGATGGATGGGGCCCTGATCAAGGATATCTACCACGGGGATCTGAAAATGGTCCGCCACGACCACCGCTGCAGTGAAGGAGGCCATTGCCATGATTGAGTTTTTCAATGCCCTGGCCGACCCGGACAACCAGTTTTTACAATTGTCCATGATAATGGGAGGTCTTGCCTCCATCGCCTTTGGCATCATCGGCACCTTTGTCACCACCAAACGCATCGGCTACCTGGCCGGGGCCATTTCCCACTCTGTTTTCGGCGGCATCGGCCTTGCCCTGTACCTCCAGGTGAGGATGGGATTTACCTGGGCAGACCCCCTTTATGGGGCTATTTTTGCCGCAGTCCTGTCGGCGCTGATTGTGGGATTTGTCAGCATTTATGCGAAAGAAAGGGAAGACACCATCATCGGAACCCTTTGGGCCGTGGGCATGGCCGCCGGGATTCTCTTTATCGACCGAACCCCGGGATATTTCAACCTGACCTCCTATCTGTTTGGGGATATTCTGCTGATTTCCACCCGGGATCTTATATTTGTGATCTGTCTGGATATTGTTGTGGTCGGGGTTTGCGTTCTATTTTTCAATCGGTTTTTCGGGGTATGCTTTGACAGTGAATTCACGAAACTTCGGGGAATCAACACCAGTTTTTTCTATATGTTTCTGCTGGTGCTGACCGCTTTGACCGTGGTGCTTCTGGTCCGGATCGTGGGCATCGTGCTTGTCATTGCCCTGCTCACCATCCCCCCGGCCATCGCCTCTTTTTATGCCAAACGACTCTGGCAGATGATGGTCTATTCCTTGATTTTCTGCGCCCTTTTCACCTGGACTGGCTTAGCCTTAAGTTATTCCTTCAGCCTTTCTTCCGGCCCCACCATCATTGTATTCAGCGGTGCGGTTTACCTGGTGCTGCTGGTGGTCCACAACCAGTTTGAATAGGGCACCACAAAGAATGTGGGGCGTTTCCAAATTTGTCAATAATTTGAAAATCAGGACAAGAGGGCAATAGTGTTGATAAAACCAGTTGACAACACTGATCATAGTGAAACCGATAAGATCGGTAACCTTTTTTTGATACGCCGTAGATTGTTGAAAAGTATGCTTATAGCTTTTGTGGTGCTGGGATTACCTGCTCTTGTGATATCTTGCATCGAAGCCGTTAAATTGGGGCAACTGGTCGGGATGATTTTATATGGCGGCATCTACCTGCTTGTTGCTGCAACCACTCATTACTTTCACCGTTTGCCTTTCGGTTTTTGTGCCGGGGTAATGCTTGCAAGTTTGTATATGATAGCGGTATTCAACTTTTTCCACTTTGGTTTCGCAGGCGCAGGTATTGCCATCGCAATTACCATTTCGGTACTGGCTACGGTATTGTTGGGTATACGAAGTGGTCTTGTCACAGCAGCAACATGCCTTGTTACATTAATTACGATTGGTCTATGCTTTATTTACGGCGCAATAGAAGTAAGTCCCCAGATGCCCGCCACCACGACTAATGCAGTTTCATGGGTGGCCGCAGCTGCCGTATTTTCTCTTCTCACAGGGTCACTTATTTTTAGTTCTGGCAGGTTACAGGAGTATCTGATTAAATCTCTGGCCTCTTTGAGATTCAAGACAGAAGAACTCAAAGAGGCCAACAAAGATCTGACCCGGGAAATTAAACAGCGGGAGATAACCGAAGCTAAACTGAAACAAAGTGAAGAGCAGTTCAGAACTTTGTTTGAAACTGCCCCTGATGCAATCTACCTAACTGATTTGGAAGGGACTTTACTGGATGGAAACCGTACAGCTGAAGCGCTCATAGGAAGTCCACGGGAGGCCTTCATTGGAAAAAATTTCATTGACACAGGCCTTCTGCCGAAAACGGAAATCTCGAAGGCCGTAAAGCTAATGAAAAAAAGTAGGAAGGGTGAAAATACGGGACCGGACGAATTAGCTCTCATAAGCTCAACCGGCAAGGCAATCACTGTCGAAATACTGACCCGTCCTTTCCAATTGGAGGATCGTACAGTAATATTGGGTATTGCCCGGGACGTATCGGAAAGAAAACAACTTGAAAACCGTTTGAACCAGGCCCAGAAAATGGAATCCATCGGCACTCTTGCCGGTGGCATTGCCCATGATTTTAATAATATTTTATATCCGATCATTGGATTTGCAGAGATGTCTATTGAGGACTTGCCTGAAAATCATTCTATAAAAGAAAACCTTGAAGATATCCTACAGGGAGCAAAAAGAGCCCGTGACCTAGTCAAACAAATTTTAGCTTTCAGCAGTCAGGAAATATTGGAATATAAACCCATACGAATTCAGCCAGTGATTGAAGAAACACTTAAATTAATAAAGTCTATTCTTCCTGCCAACATAGATATTGAACACAACCTCAATGAAGACTCAGACTATATTTTAGGTGACACCACTGAAGTTCATGAAATTATTATGAACCTTTGCATAAATGCATATCATGCCATGGAGGAAACCGGGGGTACACTGAAAGTCTCTTTAAACAAGGCCAAGCATGATTTGAATGTAAATTTACCATCTGGAGAATATTGTTGCTTAAGCGTGAGTGATACTGGCAAGGGTATCTCGCCTGAAGTAATTAGCAAAATTTTTGAACCCTATTTTACGACAAAGGAACAGGGAAAAGGATCCGGTTTAGGGCTTTCTGTTATTCATGGGATTATTAAAAATTATAAGGGCGCCATAACCGCTGAAAGCAAACCAGGGGAAGGGACAATTTTTTATGTTTATATTCCCTTGACCTCCCAGACCATAAAAACAGATGATATGCCCACTCTCAATAAAATAGGAATCCGTGGAGATGAAACAATTTTATTTGTTGATGATGAAGAAGCGATTGTAAAATTAGGCATCCGGATTCTTGAAAAACTGGGGTATAAAGTGACGGGGAAAACCAGCTGCATAGAAGCACTGGCTTTGTTTGGATCTGATCCTGAAAAGTTTGACCTGGTCATTACGGATATGGAAATGCCCAGCATGGTCGGAACGGACTTTGCCAAAAAACTGATCGAAATCCGCTCGAATATCCCCATCATTATCTGTACGGGCTTCAGCGAGAAACTTGACCATGAAACAGCAAAGAAGCTTGGTATAAAAGGCTACCTTCACAAACCGATTTTAATCAATGATTTGTCGTCAAAAGTACGGAAAGTCATTGATAAATCAAAAACATGACTGCAACCGCCATTAAAGATCCGCCGAAAATTTGTGCTGCCGTTAAACCGCTTTTTTAAGTTTCGATAAACCGGTCATCAGATTTTTGTGTGGCCGCTTTTTTCTGGGCCTGTTCCAGCCAGCCTGTTGCTGTTACCTCTTTCACATCAAATTTGGGAACATAGGGTTTTATGTCAATGAGGGGGGTGTTGTTGAGAACATCGATACCTCGAACAAAGACCAGGTTTTTGTCCCTTCCCATGAGTTCTACAATGGACAGGCCGATGGAATTAGGCCTTCTGGGTGCCCGGGTGGAAAAAAGGCCCCTTTTTTGGGTATCCAGAAACGGGGTGACCAATAGATCATACCCGGTGGATCGATGAAATTGATATAATAAAATAATATGGGAAAAGCCCATAAGATCATTCAACCCCTGTTCATATTCCGGATGGATCACAAGGGTCCCTTCTATCTCAAGGGCACCTGACGGCTGGATGGGCATGCCTTTTAAATCATCAAACGGGGTGTTGATCACCCCTATGGGAGATATCTGCATCTTAAATTTTTTCCTTAAAAAGAGTAGTTTGGTTTCTGCCGTTCTGCTTTGATGCATACAGGGCATTGTCGGCCCCGGCAACGGCTTGGATTACTGTCCCGGCATCTGCCCCATTGTTCAAATGGGCCACACCAAAGGACATGGTAATATTAATAAATTGGTTCTCAATGAGGTTGCCGGATCGGTCCAGCTGGGCAAACCGGGTGGACTCAATTTTTTCCCGGATCCGCTCCACAATATGAACCGCATCCTCCCCGTTGGTTTCATCCAGAATTAAGAGGAACTCTTCCCCGCCGTACCGGCCAGCCATGTCAAAATATTCCCGCATGGACCCGGCAAGAATATTTCCCACCTCCCTTAGCACGAGATCCCCCTGAATATGACCATGGGTATCATTAATTTTTTTAAAAAAATCGATATCCCCCATGGCAATACTGGCAGACAGCTCTGGCTTGCGCTCAAGCCGTTTCAAGATCCTTCCCAGCTCCTCTTTTATTTTTCTGGCATTGTAAAGCCCGGTAAGACCGTCATATTCTGCCTGCTGTTTGAATTGGGTCTTTAACAAAAGGGTGCTCAAAAAATTACACATGATCTCCACGGTGCTAACCTCAAAATCCATAACAGAAGACTCTTTGCCGAAAAAATCTCCGCCAAACAGATAGCCCCCCCCATAGTCCTGGGGAAAAAAAACATATCCCATGACATCACACCCCATTCCCGGAACATTGATACAGGAAACATTCTTGTTCAAAAAGGCATTCACCTCATTGACATAGAGCTGGTCCCGGGCATCCAGGAACAGCCGCAATTTTCGACCTTCCTTTAAATCCATGCGGGAGTTGTGGGGATCCAGCACCTTGACCACTTCCAAAATCAAACGGTCATCAATGATATTGGACACCTTGTACAACACACTGATATCAAACATCATGGTTTTCTGGATAATCTCCAAAGGATAATTAAAACAATCATCATTGCCCGCATCTGCATCCAAATTTTTTAAAAAATCAGATAATTTGCCCAGACGGTTCAGGATGGTTTTTGCATCGGACTCATTTTTTTTCATGGAATTTCCTCAAATCCTTGGGAATCAAAGGCCACCTGCCCATCAAAGGAAAGAATGATCACCCGGATCCGTATCCGGTTCTTTGCAAACCCTTCTGCCGTCTCCCGGACTTTTTTCCCCACAAATGCGAGCAACTCCGGATAATCCGGATAGATATATGAAAAGGCATGACGGGCTGTATTGGCGTTTTTGATATTCCCATAAAGCGATTCATCCCCGGTGATTTCCCGGGACCAAAGGGCCAGTTTGCTCAGGGTCAGGTCGGACTTAGCCGCATGGGTGTGTTCAAATCCCAGGGACATTTTAACAGCCTTGCCAAAAAACACGGTATAGACAATATTTTGGCAGAACTTTTTGTCTACTTTTGTTGATAGGGCCTCATCAATGGCGGCCTTGAAAAAATCTCCGGTCTGCACAAAGGCTTCCTCAAGAAACTGTGGCAAAAGTCCCATGGCAAACCGTTCGCTCCGCCTTCCCGTGGTAAAGACCAGGGTATCCATTCCCTTGGCCATGGCAACAGATATGCTGGATCGAATGGTGGCAATATAGGCATCATGGGACATGGGTTTGACAATCCCCGTGGTCCCGAGGATGGAGATTCCCCCGAGGATTCCCAGACGGGCATTCAGGGTTTTTTTGGCAAGTATCTCCCCTTTGGGGACAAAAATTTCAATGCTCACCCCCGGGCCTGAAAGGCCATATTGATTCCGGATCTGATCCACCACATTTTGGATCATTTTTATGGGGCCCGCATTGATGGCCGGTTCCCCCACATCCACTTCAAGACCGGGCTTGGTCACCCGCCCCACCCCTTTGCCGCCGGTTATGGTCACCGTCCTGGGGCCAGAAGACAAGGGAGCAGAAGACAGGGTCACCTTTGCCCCGATCTCAGCCTTGTGGGTGATGTCCGGATCATCTCCGGCATCCTTTATCACCGAGGCTTTACAGCAGGTGTCTGAAATTTTAATGATTTTCTTAACAGGGATATTTCTTTTTTCACCCGTTAAAAATTCAATTTCCACGGTTTCCGGAAATTGAGGGGTGACCAAGGCCAGCAAGGCCGCCTTGACCGATGCCGCGGCAGCAGCACCTGTGGTAAATCCCTGTTTAAGCGTTTTTGCAGCCATGGTGCTCCTTGTCGGATTTTATGGAAGCCCTCTGGATCTGATCTGGTATGGGGCCTGTTTTCAGGGATGTCAGCCGGATCTTCCGAAAGTTAACGCAATTTTCCACAAAGGTGCTGGCACAGCCGGAGTTGCTGCCAAAATGAACATGGAAATAGGAACCAAGGGTGAGATTTTTTTGATATCCCTTTAAGTCAAGATTCTGACCCACCCGGGAGGTCACCTGGTAAACATTTTTTACCGCCGGGTCCTGGGAACCGGCTGTGTTTAAGGAAGAATAATGAAATTCATGCCCCCGGATCACCGCCCCTTTCTTACCGATGAGGGTAT
>JAFLJU010000574.1 GCA_022712835.1 Desulfobacteraceae bacterium | reverse complement strand
TCCAATCCATATCGATTAATCACAGCCGATTTTAGTAAGCGGTTCTCCTGCTCTAACGTATCGATGTTTTTTTCGAGGTTGTCTTCCTTGTTTTTCTTCTCATGAATATCTATTGCGATCAGCTGTTGTGCCACAACCTTGCCGTCATTAGCAAACCGAGGTGTACTGACGTAATAATACCATCTATTGTCTCTAGGGCTTTTTTGCTCAAAACTGGCTGTTTTACCAGAGAATCCGGTATCTCCGACGCACAAAGACCCTTTTTTATCAAAGCCGTTTATTAATTGAAAACAATTTTCACCCGTTGCGTCATAACCGATTTGATTCATTAGCGCTTGATTTAAATATTCAATTTTGTAGTCTTTTGATACGGTATAAATAAATCCATTGAAAGAGTTTAGAATCAAGTCAAGACCTTCTTTGGTTCTGTTCAATTGTTCTTCTGTCAGTTTAAACTTTTCAAGTTTCTGCACAAAACCTCCATTAAGGGTCTTATTTGGTGAATTAGCTAAAAAAACGATCAGGATGCGTCGGGATTCCGGAACCGGGTGATATCCAGGTCCAGCCGTTTGATGATCTTTTGGATGGAGGCCCGTTCAAGACCGCTGATGCGCGATGTTTCAGAGATATTGCCCTTTGTCTCTCTTAAAAGCCGCGTCAGGTAATCCTTTGAAAAAATATTTAATGCATCTTGTTTGGCATCCTTATACAAAACCCTTGAGGTGGGCGCCAATGTCGCAGGTTCCAGGTTGCCGTCCACAAGCTGGATCAGAGGCAGATCAATGGTCTTGCCGTTGGAAAATACCGTTAGTCGCCGGACATAATTGAGCAATTCCCGGATATTTCCCTGCCAGGGTTGTCGGGTAAGATAGGCCATGGCCAGGGGGTCGATTTCCATTGGGGCCATATCCATTTCTCCGCAGGTTTTCACCAGAAACTCTTTGACCAAAAGGGGGATATCTTCCCGCCGCTCCCGCAGGGGGGGGACGGTAATGGAGAGCACATTCAGCCGGTAATAGAGATCCTGGCGAAAGCTTTGGTCTAAAATTTTTTCTTCCAGGTTCTGGTTGGTCAGGGCGATGATCCTCACATCTGTGGTTTTGGAACTGCTGGACCCCACGGGTTTCACTTCCCGGTCCTGGAGGAATTTTAAAAGTTTGGCCTGGATGGGCAGGGCAATCTCTCCTATTTCATCTAAGATAAGGGTTCCCTTGTTTGCTGCCATGAAAAATCCTTCCCGGTTTCTTTCGGCTCCGGTAAAGGCTCCCCGTACATGACCGAACAATTCACTTTCCAGCAATTGTTCTGGAATGGCCGGGCAGTTGAGGGCATGGCAGGTGGCATTTTTCCGTTTGGAAAGCTGATGGATTTGTCTGGCAATATACTCTTTTCCACTGCCCGACTCCCCGGTGACAAGCAGGGTGTAGTCGGTCCCCGCAACGGCGGTCATTTTTTCTTCCAGCTGTTTCATGGCAGGGCTTTCCCAATGGGGGGAGTCTGAACTTAAAGTGGAGACCAACTCCTTGAGCCGTTTGTTTTCCCTTGCAAGGGAATAATGTTGGATCGCTTTTTCAACTCGATGATACAGGGCCTGTCGTTCCAATGGTTTGGTGATAAAATCCCACGCGCCCATTTTGAGCGCCTTGACCGCATTGTCCACCGTGGCAAAGCCTGTGATCATGATGACGCACAAATGGGGATTGATCCCAAGTCCCTGTACCAACAGGTCGTGGCCGGACATGCCCGGCATGCGAAGGTCGGTGAGCAGAACCCCTATTTCCTGGGTTTCCAGGGTGGAAAGAGCCTCTTCTCCACTGGAATTGCCGATAATAGTAACCTGGGTAAATTCTTTTTTCAGGTTGCGGATGATTCCCCCTAGGAAATCGGTGTCATCATCCACCACCAATATGGCAAAATCTTTCATGGTCATTCCTTATTACGGGTCGCGTCTGTTTTTAACTGTTGGGCCGGCCGGGTGATAGGAAAAAATATATTAAACCGTGTAAGGGGGGTATTGTCAACCTCAATGCGTCCCCCCAAGTCATTGACAAATCCGTATACAATGGAAAGCCCTAACCCTGTTCCTTTTCCCACCGCTTTGGTGGTGAAAAAAGGATCAAATATCTGGGGCATGATCTCTTCTGGAATCCCAGGACCATTGTCTTCAATGCTTAAGCGGATATTATTTTCATCGGCCCAGGTCGATAGGGTGATCTGGTTCCCTTTTTCCTGGAGGGCATCAACGGCATTGAGCCAGAGGTTGGTGAGAATCTGTTCCATCACCGATGTTTCGCAGGCGATTTGGGGCAAATCCTTTGCAAGGTTTGTGGTCACCATTATTTGTTTTGATCCGGCCTGTGCCTTGAATACCTCAAGTTCCGATTCAATTACCCCATTGATATCGCAGGAACCCGAAAGTATTCGTTGGGACCGGGACAGGTTTAAAAGGTCCTGGACTACTTTTTTAGCACTTCTGGTATGCTTCAGGATGATGTCCACATCCTTGTGTGTCGCCGGATCATCCACGGCATCCTTTACCAGGTCCGCATAGCATTGGATCACGCCCAGGGGGTTGTTTATTTCGTGGGCAATTCCCGAGGCCAGTTTACCGATGGCACTTAATCGTTCCGCCTGGTGCATCCGGCCCATCATCTGTTTTTCCAGGGTGATGTCCCGGGCATACAGAACCATTCTCAGGCTTGACGCTTTACGTCTTGGCAATGGATAGAGGTCAATGCTGAAATGTCTTTCCGGGGTTTGAATCTCCTGGCTGACAGGCAGTCCTGTTTCGATAACCTGGGTTAAAATAGTATCGGTCTTTTGGGGATGTTTCCCAAGGCAAAGAAATCGTTTGAGCTCCGCTTGCTGGTCAAGGCGCCTGGTTTCTTTGAGAAGACTATTGCCAGCCTTGTTTGCAATGATGATATGGCAGTCGGCATCAATGAGCAGCAGGGGATCTGAGATCCCCTCAAAAATAGATTGGAGCATATCGTTTTGAAACCGGATATTGGAAAATGCCTGGATATTCTCAATGAGAATCCCCACCTGCTGACCCAGGGCCAGCAAAATGTCCGGATCCAGCTTTTCGGGTACCCCCTCTTTAGACCAGGAAATGCACAGAATCCCCCAGTGGCTTTCCGAGGATTTTATGGGAATATACAATTGATTTTTTTGGATGAGAATTTCGTCTTTCCACAGAAGCTCTTTGACATCGGAACCCAGCATGGGGATGTGCTTATCTGGTTTCCAGGCATAAAAATTTTCTGAAACAACCGTACAATGATAGATCACCTGGTCTGCATCAAAACGGTTGGCAACACTTTCAAGAACGCCTGCAATCAACTCCCGTGTGTCCATGGATCCCCCGAACCCCGAGAGAATTTTTACAAAAAGCCGGACATCTCCCAGGTGTTTTTTTGCTTTTGTTTTGATCTCCCTGGTCCGATCTTCCACTTTAACCTCAAGGTTTTGTGCATAATCCTCCAGCTCTTTTCTCGCATGGGAAAGACATCCTGCCAGTTCATCTACGCCCTCTATCAACCCTTCAATTTCATCTTTTTTTTCAAGTCGGTCGATGATTCCCTGTTCCTGCTTGCCGGAAAACCGAGTTTTAAAAATGTGTGTCAGGGTGTGAAGGTTTTTCATTACAAGGCGGTCAAAAAAGAGGCTGATCAGGGCCGCAAAAAAGAAGATTCCCAAAAAGTAGAGGCTCAGGTATTGGAGGGTCACTTCTTTG
>JAFLJU010000546.1 GCA_022712835.1 Desulfobacteraceae bacterium | reverse complement strand
TCCTCTTCTTCATCAACCCGGATACCCAAGGTCACTTTCAAGATATAAAAAATGGTAAAAGCGGATAGAAAGCAGGGAATGGCATAAGCGACAACACCAATAAGCTGGGTAATAAATGAATGATCCGAACTGAAAATACCCACTGCCAAAGTCCCCCAGATGCCACAAACCAGATGGACTGAAAGTGCACCCACTGGGTCATCTATTTTCATCCGGTCAAATCCCACTACTGAGACAACAACTAACATTCCGGCAATAAATCCTATAATAATTGCACTCATCACACTTACCACATCCGCCCCAGCGGTGATGCCGACCAGGCCTGCTAAAGATCCATTAAGAGCCATGGAAAGATCAGGCTTTTTCTGCAATATCCAGGAAAGAGATATTGCCCCTATGATTCCGGCGGCTGCTGCGAGTGAAGTTGTTACAAAAACGAAAGAAACTGCAACAGGATCGGCTGAAAGGACAGACCCTCCATTAAACCCGAACCAACCCAACCATAAAAGGAACACACCAATTGCGGCCAAAGGCATACTATGGCCCATGATGGGTTTGATATTTTTCCCTACATATTTTCCTAAACGGGGACCCAGAAGCAACACACCTGCAAGAGCCGCCCATCCTCCGACAGAATGAACCAATGTGGAACCCGCGAAATCATAGAAACCCATGGTATCTAACCAACCGCCACCCCATTTCCAACTGCCAACCCAGGGGTATATCAGTGCGACATAAATAGTTGAGAAAATAAGAAAACTATGAAGTTTAATCCGTTCCGCTACTGCTCCGGAAACAATGGTTGCCGCTGTGGCAGCAAACATTGCCTGAAATATAAAATCAGTCCAATAGGTGTAAATACCAACACCGTCATCGCCTACAATCATCATATTTTCTGGAGTAACTCCGATCCCAAAACCGGAAAATCCAAAAAATCCGGAAATTAAAAAATCACCCGGATACATTAAGTTAAAGCCCATAGCAGCATACGTTAAAAGACCAATGGCGAGAATGGCTGTATTTTTAAATAGAATATTGACTGTATTTTTAGATCGGGTCAACCCTGCCTCCAGGCTTGCAAACCCCAGGTGCATAATAAACACCAGAAAGGTTGCAACCAGCATCCATGTGTTATTTGCTACATAAGTGGCTGACGCTCCTGTCACAGCAGCAACACCATCAGCAGCCATTGCTGCACCGGGAATTACGATCATTGCCATTGCCAGGGATGAAACTTTTTTCAAATTTATGATTTTCATAATTACCTCTTTATTCTTCATTCGCTCCATGATCAACCCCCTTTACCTTCGATATTGTCATGCCCTGGACACCGATGCTGGCCATGGCCTCTTTTAACTCGTCAAGTTTAAACGGCTTAACAATCGCTTCAATCTTCTTCATTTGGTACATCCTTTTATGTTTTTTAAAAATTGGCTTTGGTAATACCATATGAGATTTAATAGTTTGCAAAACAGAGGCCAATAAAGAAAAAAAACAATATTTTGCTTATAACTATCTGAAATTAAAATTAAAGATTACTACAGCAATAGCTGTGCATTGAAAATAATATTACAATTTTGGAAAATATCACTACATAAATGTAATATTATTTCAAAACGAATATTTCAGCACTTAAGTTCTAAGCGCTGTTTTTTGACACACGGTTACAGGAGAACTAATTTTATACAACCGCTCTGGGCGAACAGGTTTGATAGGCCATTTTTTCCAATCCATCACGGCATATGCTATTTTGTGTTGTATTTGAATGTTCATTCTTGCTCCTTAAAGGGTTTAACCGGTGGTGTTTGAAGAAAATTATGCAGCAAGGTCCACCACATTTTAAATCCTTTGAGTTGTTCAGCCTCTTCGACTTCCTGGCATTTAACCAAGAGCAGATGAAAGGCCTGATCAAAGTCTTGTTCAGAAAATTCAAGCTGCTCGATCATGAGAGCTTTTTGAAGTTCCAAAATACTTGGTGCTGCATTTAAACGCTGGCGTAATTGATTTTCCCGTTGGCCTCGTTGTATAAATATCAAAGCATTGCTGATGGTCATGTGTCCTCCTTTATCCAATGCATGGCTGACATATAAAATGGGTAATAAGAAATTGGCGCACAAACGCTGGATAAACGGCAATACTTCATGAAACATTATACAGATGTTTGAGCTGTACCGGAGTTAAGGCTTTTTTTTGTTCCAGTGCTGTTTTCCTGACCAGGGCGAGCAGCTGTTTTGCCTTGGATTTGGAAATATGGATGCCCTGCTGTTCAAGGACATGGCCGATGGCAGATGATCCGGTGTGATACCCAATTACATATTCGCATTGATTTTTCCCAACCTTTTCAGGCTGGAACAACTGGTAGGATGACGGGTCTTTTAAAAGGCCTGAACAATGAATGCCTGATTCATGGGCGAAAATCCGGGAACCGACAATGGGCTTTGAGTCACTTATAACTTTACCGGATGCTTTGGCCACCAGGTGGCACAGGTCTGTTAGAGCAGATGTATCCATCCTTTTTTTATAACCACCCACTTCAAAAAGCGCCATGACAACTTCTTCCAACGGGGCATTACCGGCTCGTTCACCCAGTCCGTTCACCGTGACACTAACGGCATTGGCACCGCTGTCCACGGCTGTCACAGCATTGGCCGTGGCCATGCCCAGGTCATTATGACCGTGGAATTCAAGAACCAGGCCAGGGACAGCTTTTCTCAGGTCACAAATAAGATTGATCACCATGGTCGGACTGATCATACCCACGGTGTCAGCCAGGCGCAATCGGTCAACGCAAGTTGCATGTGCCTGACGGGAAAACCGCTCTAAAAAACCCCGGCGGGTTCTGGTGGCATCCTGGGCCCCGACAGAAATCCGGTCAAAGTATTGCCTGGCAAAATTCACAAGAGTTTCCAGTTGTTCCAGAACCCAGTCTTCGGTATGGTCAAATGTTTTGAGCAACAGCGAAGACGTTGGAAAGCTGATATGAACGCCGGGGGTATTGCATTGGGCGGCCAGGATCAGGTCTTGTTTGTCTGCCCGGCACCAGGAAGAAAGGATACAGGGCAACCTGGCTTTTGAGAGTCGTTTGATATCCTGGCAGGCGGCATCCCCCATAGCAGGGATGCCTGCCTCGATTTCATCAATACCAATCCTGGCAAGGGCCCAGGCAATTTCTAAGCGTTCATCATAGTCAAACACAACACCCGGGGCCTGTTCGCCATCCCTTAGTGTAGTATCTATAATCCATATGTTTCTATTGTCATTGAAATGATCCATGGTTTTTCACCTATAAAGAATAGCTTTCTGCCACCTTGCCGTCTTCCAGGGCATCTAAAATTTCATCAATGGCATTTTCTGTTTCCACATTGCCATACCAGATATTTTCAGGATAGATGACCATGACGGGGCCTTCGTCACACATTTTTAAACAGCAGGTGGAAGAGACAATGACCCCTTCCATGCCCCGATCAATGAGTTCATTTTCAATATAGGGCAAAAAATCCATTGAATTTTTGCGATGGCATTTGCCTTTTGCCTCGCCGGATGGTCTGAAACTTGCGCATACCAGAATATGGTGTTTTGGTTTTTCCATTTTATTTTTCTCCTGTTGTTTTATTAATGTTTTTTACATACAGCCCATGCCCGCACCACTGCATTCCTGGGAGCATTTGAACGGTTCTCTTATCAGCAGATGATTCATGTTCAGATTATTTCTTATGCCGTTCAACAGCTCATCGATCAGTCCATTGACCAGCATGACCTCTATCCCGTGTTCCTTGAGCACCCGCCTGGGGGAATCTCCTGCCCCGCTGACCAAAAGCGAGTTGCAGTCTTTGATAACATCAGCAAGGGCATGCCATCGCAAATCCATGCCTCCGGACCCAGGCACGCTTCGTTTTTCCAAAAGAACAGGCTGATCTTTGCTGATATCGTAGATGTTCAGTTGAACCACTTCTCCCAGATGCTGGTTGACCAGCACCCCTTCCCGGGTGGCGACCGCAATGTGAGTGGAAGGGGTGTCGGGGAGAACGGTTTTGGTTTTGGGTATTTCTTTGATGGTGGCACACTCCTGAAGAGCATGCATTAGTGACACCGGTGTTTCTTCGTCGAGCATGCCCACGGCATCTGCTCTACAGCGTTTGCAATGCAGCATCTGGGGTATATGTTTTTTTGCTTCTTTCTGGAGCGCAGCAATCTGCTCTTTGGGCGGCTCCCCAAGATCTGAAAAATTAGACCCTTCATTGGGGTAATAGGGCATACAATTGAACAGATCCACCTTTAGTTTGGCCATTTCCCTGGCAATGTCAGTGACATGATAATCATTAATACCCGGCAGCACGATGGTATTTACCTTTACAACAATGCCTCTTTGTTTAAGGCCTTTAATTGACTCCACCTGACGTTCGAAAAGGAGTTCTGCCCCTTTTTCAGGTGCGAGTGATTTTTTCCCATATCTTACCCAGGAATAAATGCCTTCTCCGATTTTGGGATCAACCGCATTGACGGTGATCGAGACATGGCTGACATTGAGCGTGGCAATATCATCCAGGTAATCGGGAAGATTCAAGCCATTACTGGCCAGACACAACAACATGTCAGGGTATTTTTCATTGACCAGTTTAAGGGTGGTCAAGGTTTCTTCTGGGTTTGCAAACGGATCCCCAGGCCCTGCGATACCCACAACAGAAATATTTTTTTTAGCTTCCATAACCCGGTCCAGATATATCATGGCCTGGGCAGGAGTCAGGATGCTTGAAGCTACACCCGGGCGGCTTTCATTGACACAGTCAAATTTTCGATTACAAAAATTGCACTGGATATTGCATCTCGGAGCAACCGGAAGATGGACGCGACCATGGCTTTTACAGGCCTTTGGATTAAAACAGGGGTGATTTTCAATATTCATTTTTCTATCCTTCATTTTACATCAATTGTTTTTTTACATGTAAGCATAACCAATGTCTGACCTATCCTGACGCCGCTGTAGCAGGGTATTGATAATCGTGTCAAAAAGCTGCTGGGTACCTTTATAACCAATGTGGAGGATACGCGATCCGCCCACCCGGTCATGAATTGGAAAACCCACCCGCACCAGGGGGATATCCAAATGCCGGGCCATGGTATACCCTTTTGAATTTCCAATCGCAAAATCAGGGTTTAAGGTTTTTGCCTTTTCTTCCATCTGAGTAAAATCCATGCCCGCATGGATATGGACCTGTTTTTTAACGTTTTTTGGCAGGGTCTCATCCAGGGTTTTTTTCAACAGACCGGAGTTTCCGCCGGATGCACACAATACCGGAACCACTCCGATTTCTGCTAGGAATCCGGCAACGGCAGCCACAAAATCCTCTTCGCCGTACACAATGGCCCGTTTCTTTGACACGTATTTGTTTCCATCCACATATGAATCAATCAAGCGCCCTCGTTGACGTTTGTATTTTTCCGGGATCACATTCGATGTCAGGCGTTCCAGCAGAGAAAAGAACAAATCTGTGGCCTTAACACCAATGGGGATGCCCAAAGATTCAAACGGGATGTCAAAGGTATTTTTCAAATATGAACCTGCACTGATCAATCCGTTTTGAACGGATCGGCTCAAAATAGAACCGAACTCCATGGATCCCTTGGCAAGGTGCATACGTTCAATTGCTTTGATCGGTGTTCCGCCTTTTTGAATGGCCTGGTATTCCACCCAGGATGGACCTTCAAGTCGTTCTGAGTAATCGGGCAGTAAAACCATCTGGGTGTTCAGATCCTTAAAGATCTCTTTTAAATGCCTCAGATCCTCATTGGCCAGCATGCCCGGAAATAGATTTATTTTTTTCCGGGTCTTGGGTATGTAATTGATGGTTGTTTCTTTTGGATTGCAGCCTTCAACCACGGCTTTTACCGCCTGGTGAAACCCATCCACATGGGTGCCGGTGTAACTGGGGGTGGACACATGGATCAGACGGGTCTGGCCCATCTTGCAGTTCAGGCTGTTCAAAATCATGGGAATATCATCGCCAATGGTTTCAGACAGGCAGGTGCTGGCAATCCCGATCATTTCAGGGGTATATTGGCGGATGACATTTTCAATGGCCATTTTCAGGTTTTCACCACCACCAAAAATGGCAGATTCTTCGCTGAAATTGGACGAGGCAATGTCAACCGGTTCTTTAAAATGACTGATCAGATATCGTCTCATATATGTGGAACAACCCTGGGAGCCATGTAAAAGCGGGATAGTGCCTTCAATTCCATGGAAGACCAGTGCGGCACCTAAAGGTGTGCACATTTTACAGGCATTTCGGGTTGCAGTGTAGGGTTTCGTTTTTATCATTTTGTTTTCCTTTTTTTACAGGACCGTGTCAATATCTTGGTGTTCGCGTCTGGGCACAAGGTCCCAGATGGGACTGGTAACAGTCTCGCTGACTTCCCGGGCAAAATTGACCATGCCGACAAAGCCTGCAAGGGGAATTTTTCTTTCATGGTTGTGGTCACAGAATCCAATACCCAGTTTATGGGCAATGGGTCTTTCCTTGACACCTCCGATGAACAGGTGGGCATCTTTTTCCATGACATATTTGGCCAGTTCTAACGGATTGGCATCATCCAGAATAATGGTTCCGGGGTTACACATGTCTTTTAATAATTTGTAATCATCTGTGTTGCCGGTCTGGGACCCCACCAGGACCACTTCCATACCCAGGTGTTTGAGCGCCTTGATCAGGGAAAACGCTTTGAATGCACCGCCAACATAGATGGCAACCCTTTTGCCTGCAAGTTCAGGTTTCAGCTCGGCAAGTTCAGGGATAACGGCTTTGACCTCTTTTTGAACCAATTGGATTGTGCGTTCCATGATTTGAGGGTTGTCTTTAAAAAAGGCCGCCACATCATAGAGTGCTTCAGATGTATCTTCGATGCCAAAATACGAGACCCGGATATAGGGGATACCATATTCTTCTTCCATCTGTTTGGCCAGGTGGGCTAAAGACCCTGAACATTGAACTACATTCAGGCAGGCCTGGTGGGCTGACTGAAGGTCTTTCACCCGACCGTCACCGGTCATGACGGACAGGGTTTTTATGCCCATTTGTTCGTAGTATTCCTTGATCATCCAGGTTTCGCCGCCAATGTTGAATTCTCCTAGGATGTTGATACTCAAGGGAATGGTTTCTCTTAAGTTTTCAGCCTGGTTTTGTCTGCCCATGTCAATGAGCTTGAACAGGGCATCACAGGCTGCTTTGTATCCATCTTTTTTGGTTCCCTTAAACCCTTCGGAATGAACCGGCAGTACCGGGATGTCTGTTTTTTGGGCCACCTTGCGGCACACGGCTTCGACATCATCGCCAATAATACCGACAATACAGGTGGCATAGACAAAGGCTGCCTGGGGTTCATAGGTTTCAATCAGTTCTAAAAGGGCCTGTTCCAGTTTCTTTTCTCCGCCGAAAACCACATCGGTTTCAGACAGATCAGTTGAAAAGCTCATCCGGTGAAGCTCAGGTCCACTGGAAAGCGCCCCGCGAATATCCCAGGTATAGGATGCACATCCAATGGGCCCATGGATCAGGTGAAGGGCATCTGCAACCGGATAGAGAACCACCCGGGAGCCGCAGAAGACACAGGCTCTCTGGCTGACCGAGCCTGCTATACTTTTTTTCTCGCATGAGATCTCAAAGGTATCTTCCCCTTTTTCAAAGATCTGTTTTTTTCTGTCTTCTAATACGGCGATTGGTTTCATTGTTAAAATCCTTTATCTTACTTATAGTACGAGTTCAAAACGTTCTTCAGGTGCATCTCTGTCCAGGCGATCCAAAAGTACATCCAGGATTTTTTCCAAAAGGCGCATCCCGCCTTTGTAACAAACCGACGGAAAATAAGAGTGACCCACCCTGTCGACAATGGGAAATCCGTAACGGACAAAGGGTATATCCTCATCCCGTGCAATGTATTTCCCGTAGGTGTTTGCTATCAGCAGGTCCACTGGTTCGTTTTTTATCCACTGGTGAAGCTGAAACATATCGCCCCCAGCCTTGACATTGACTTCATAGGAAAGATCTGCGGTCAATTCTGCGATCCGTTTTTCAAAATTTTTGCCCGGTGTTCCTGTAACAATGTGAACAGGCATCATGTCAATATCTATTAGAAATTCCACCAGGGGGATCAGATGATCCGGGTCGCCGACAATTGCTACTTTTTTTCCGTAAAAATACTGATGCATGTCCGTGATGATATCTAAAAGCTGTCCTCTTTCTTCGGTAATGATATCAGGCACACTGACACCTGCCGCTATTCTTAAAGAATCAATGAACCTATCTGTGGCTGCAAGTCCTATGGGCAGGTCCTGGACCTGGCAGGGGACCCGCCATTTGGTGTCCAACGCTCTGGCAGCATCGGCAGAGGCAGTTTCACCCAGTGCAATGGTGCCAATGGAGTCACCAATGGAGATCAGTTCTTCTTTGGTAACACCGCCCTTGGGATACAGTTTATATTTCCCGGTCTGGGGGCCATTCAAGACACCGGAGGTATCCGGAAATACAATGGGGTTGATTCTCATCTTTTTTACCATTTCTTTGATCTCTGTCATGTCAGAGGGTTCCACATATCCGGGGATGATATTGAATTTCCCATTGGGTTTGCCCGTGGATTGAGCAAACTGCATGGCCATGGCTTTTGTCATATTGGAAAAGCCGGTGACATGGGAACCCACATAGCTTGGGGTGCTGGCATGAATAACGGTTTTTCCTTCGGGTACTTTGCCGTCTTGTAAGGCTTTGTTCTTAATCTGGTTAACATCATCACCAATGGTTTCAGAAAGGCAGGTGGTGTGCACCGCAATGATGTCTGGATCATAGGTGGCAAAAATATTGTCAATGGCCTGCACCAGGTTGGCCTGCCCGCCAAAAACCGAAGATCCTTCCGTAAAAGAACTGGTGGCTGCCATAACCGGTTCTCTGTAATGACGGGTCAACGCACTTCTATGATAGGCACAGCACCCTTGAGAACCATGGGAATGGGGCAAGCAATTGTGGATTCCAAGGGAGGCATACATGGCGCCAACGGGCTGGCATGTCTTGGCCGGGTTGATGGTGAGGGCCTTTCTGGGCTTTATCTCTTTATTTGTATGTCTGAGAAGCATTTGTGTACATTTCCTGTATTAATGGTCATTTTTTTGGTTCATTTGACGGAAACAAAAGGATTTTGCCCTGTCTATTCCCATACATATTTGGCCGACAGTTCAGGGTTGGTTTGCCAGGGGGCTTCCAGGTAACCCCAGACCTTGGAGTTAACCATTCTGTCAATTTCTTTATAGAAATTGATGGCACCTTTAAAGCCGGCATATGGGCCACCTGAATCATAGGAGTGTAATTGTTTCATGGGAATGCCGCTTTTCTGAATGGCATATTTTTCCTTGATACCGGCGCAATAGATATCCGGCTTGTATATATCGAGCAACACCTCTGTTTCATACTGGCTGACATCGTCAATAATCAAGGAGTTCTCTTCCATATCCGGAATCATGCCTTTGTAATCTTTGAATTCAAACCCATTCTCTTCCAGAGCTTTCATTTCTTCATCGGTTTTTCTGGGGCTGAATTTTTTTTCATCTTTTTCAATATGAAGTTCTTCAATGTTTCGTGAATCTGCATCAATCTTAATATCTGGGATGACTTCTCGTCCTTCATAATCATCTCTATGGGCAAATTCATATCCGGCAGAAATTGTTTTCATCCCGATTTCTTTGAACAATTCCTGGTAGTGATGGGCCCTGGATCCACCAACAAAGAGCATGGCCAGTTTTCCCTCACACCGTTTTTTGACTTCTTGCCTGACTCGTTCAACCTCTGGCATCTCTTCTTCAATGGTCTTTTCAACCAATGCCAGCAGTTCAGGTTCTTCAAAATATTGAGCAATCTTGAGCAGGGACTTGGCCGTGGATTTGGCACCGATAAAATTGATTTTTATCCAGGGGATTCCGTATTTGATTTCCATCATATCCGCCACATAATTGATGGACCTGTGGCACATCACTGTGTTCAAGTCAGCTGTGTGGGAGTTTGCAAACTGGTCGTAGGTAGAATTCCCGCTGAATGTGGAGACAACACTGATATTGCATTTGTCCAGGATTCGATCGATTTCAAATCCGTCACCACCAATATTGTATTCACCTAAAAGATTGATCTTATAGTCTGCCTCTATGATGGTGTCATCTTCGCCCACGATATGTTTAAAAACTCCGTTGTTTGCAATATGGTGCCCTGCAGACTGACTTACACCGCGATACCCCTCACAGGAAAACCCGAAAACATTGATTCCCAGTTTTTCTTTCATCTCTCTTGCCACGGCATGGACATCATCGCCGATCAGCCCCACAGGACATGTGGAAAAAATAGCGATGGCTTTGGGTTTGAAAATATCATAGGCTTCCTGTACTGCGGCCTTGAGCTTTTTTTCACCACCAAAAACAATGTCCTGGTCCTGCATGTCCGTTGAAAAGCAATAGGGCATGTAATTGTCATCCAGATCCGAGGCGGTGCGGGTTTGATTTCGCCGGGTCAACCAGGAATAAAATCCGCATCCAATGGGGCCGTGGGTAATATTCACAATATCCCGTGTGGGGCCCATGATAACTCCCTTGCAGCCAGCATAAGAACAGCCACGCTGGGTGATGAGGCCCGGAACGGTTCTGACATTGGCCCCCATGGTCGGGATTTTACCGTCTGCATCTTTTTTGTTGACCATGATCTGTTTGGATCGTTTGCGGGCAACCTTGGCTGGATAACGTGCTATCAGCTCTTTTTTGACTTCTTCTGGTCTTATTGTTCCCGGATCAAGAGATTTAGTTGAGCCGGGAGTATTTTTTTCGGCGTCTTTTGTGATAGCGCTCATTATTTTATTCCCATCTTTTGTTTAAATTAAAAATCATCCAGAACTTTGTCCCCGGACTCCCCGGTTCTGACACTCTGTGAATCCATGATCGGCATAACCCAGACCACACCATCACCTGATTTCCCGGTCTGGTTTGTTTCAATGATCGTGTTGACGGTTTTTTTTACCAGTTTATCCGGCACGACAATGGTAATGGTTCTTTTGGGAATCAAGCGCCCGGATTGCCCTAACTGGGAGATTGCCTCTTCATATCCTTGTTCGGCGCCCTTTAAAAGGGTCATGTCCACAAGGCCTTTTCCCCTGCCCAACGCTTCCGAGGCAGTCATGGAGGAGACACCTATTTCAATGAGCGCTTTTTTGGTCTTGTTGATCATATTGATACGAATAATGGCCATTATTTCTTTCATGGGCTCACCTCTTTGGCCACTTCATTGCCGGTCTCCAATACTCCGGAACTGATGGTGTAAATTTCTTCAACCGGGCTGATAAATATTTTACCGTCACCAAAGGCCCCGTCAATACCTGATTTTGCAGTTTTCATAATGATTTTAAGAATAAAATCCTTATCTTTCTCATCAACAACCGTGATGAGCATTTCTTTGGGGATTTGATCATAGGTGACTTCCCCGATTTTGATGCCGCGTTGTTTACCTCGTCCTGCAACGCTCATTCGGGTGATTGACGGGAATCCTGCATCCATAAGGGCGGCCATGACGTCATTGGTTTTTTCCGGTCTGATAATGGATCTGATCATTATTTTCATTTTATCGCTTCCTTTTTTTAAAATTCGATTAAGCGGCAACACCATGTTTGATTAACAAGGCTTCAAGTTCTTCAATGGTTATTGGGGTGGGCACAACAAACATTTTATTTTCGTCTATTTTTTTGGCCAAGGCCCGATATTCATCTGCCTGGGCATGTTCCGGCTCATACTCGATCACGGTCTTTCTATTAATCTCAGCCCTTTGTACGACATTTTCCCTGGGAATAAAGTGGATCATCTGGGTGCCAAGTTTTTCGGCAAGAACCTCGATCATCTCTTTTTCATAATCCACTGCCCTGGAGTTGCAGATAAGTCCGCCAAGGCGGATGCCGCCGGATTCTGCGAATTTTACGATTCCCTTGCAGATATTGTTGGCGGCATACATGGCCATCATCTCACCGGAGACAACGATATATATTTCCTGGGCCTTTCCTTCACGCATGGGCATGGCAAAACCACCACAAACCACATCCCCCAATACGTCATAAAACACATAGTCCAGCTCTTCATTATCATAGGCTCCCAATTGTTCCAGAAGGTTGATGGAGGTGATGATGCCCCGGCCGGCACATCCCACACCAGGTTCTGGACCACCGGATTCCGTACACATAGTTCCGCCGTATCCTTCTTTTAGAACGTCATCTAACAGGACGTCTTCACCCTCTTCTCTCAATGTGTCTAAAACCGTTTTCTGGGCCATCCCGCCAAGGAGGAGTCTTGTGGAATCCGCTTTTGGATCACACCCAACAACCATTATTTTTTTTCCTGCTTCAACCAATCCAGCAACTGTATTCTGTGTTGTTGTTGATTTTCCGATACCGCCTTTTCCGTAGATTGCTATTTTTCTCATTTTTCTTTTCCTTTAATAAAAATTAATTATTTCAGCCAAACTTCATCACGCATGGTTTATAAGTCTAACTGCAACCATCATTCCAAAACTAATTAAAATATTAATTTTTTTTATAATTACTTGATATCATGATCTAATAGACACTAAATCTACGATTATAATTCGCATTATCATGTAAGAATATTTTATGTATAATATTTAGTTACATTTATGTATTCAAAATAATTCAAAAGTGTAATTAAATTCCCGTTGCTAAACCAGGACACGCATTTTATCTGCAGATTAATTCTTGAAGGTTAAACTTTCGAAAAATTTATATGGATAATCATGAGAAAAAAAGCCTGGTTTTGATTATCCATGTGGCGCAATTGCGAATATTACAGCATTGTAATATAGATTGTAGCAAACCTTATACCAAAAGGTACTTTTATATCCATCAAGTGCCAGCTATTGAACCGGCTCATAGGGAAGATAAAATTTCTTTAGAAAAAACCATAGCAATAATCCGTGTGGCTAATTTACCCGGGATCACCCTCTTTGGACCCAAGATTTTAGCGGTTGTCCTGAATCCCATTTTGGGATACATAAAACCTCTTGATAAAATATAATTAATTTTAAGGGAAGGTTGTCCATGACATCAAAAAAAACCATCATCGTCCCAAAGGAAAACGCTGTCTTCTGGATGGACAAAAATGGGATCTGGCACAATGAACACGGGAAATTTGAGCACCCGAAAATCATCCGCCATTTTAATCGATCCATCCAAAAAGATGATCAGGGATACTATCTTTCCCAGGCAAGTGATGGGGTTGAAGAAAAGGTCTATTTCCCCCATGAGGATAGCGTCTTGTTTGTGGTGGATATCTGCCTGGAAGATAAATTACAACTCACCTTGAACACTGCAAATACCATTTGCCTTGACCCGACACAATTGTTTACCCAAAATGATAATCTCTATGTGGAGACCCCTGGGCACTGTATCAAATTTTCCCAACATGCCCTGGTCAAGTTATCCAAACAAATGGAAGAAATAGATGGCCAGTTCTGTCTTGTGCTGAACCACACCTCCTATCTGATTGCGGAAAGGTAAAGGGGCGAATCCGTATCAACAGGATCTAAAAATAAGACTGTACGCCCATTGACAAAAAAAGAATGTGACCGATATTGATTGAATATCCGATAAACAACAGGGGAACTAGGGTGGTACCAAATATATGAATCTGTTAATCTATATCATGCGCGGCTATCTTTATCTGAGATATTTTTTCCATAAAATGACCCGGACCGGGACCTTTGGACGGCAACAGGCAGAGCCGATCTTGCGCCCCCATAAAGTGACGGGAAATCGATTAAAAGACAGGTTGTTTGACCATCATGTCAAACAATATCACGAATCCTCCTGTTCCGTTGCCTCGGTGGTCTGTGTGGTCAATGCTATTCTGGAAAAATCCAACCGGTTGCCCCATGCCCCCGTCACCCAGCAGGAAATCCTTGAAACGGTGAGAAGCGCCCACTGGAAAGAACGCATGGGCGACAGCGGGTATAAGGGACGACGAGGACTTCCCCTTCCTGTTCTGGGTCAGGTGGTAAAAGCCAGCCTTAATGCCTATGGCATACCCTATCAACGGGTTGAAATTGTCCAGGCCCAGGGGGACAAAGAGGCCCAGACCGTCCGGGCAAGTCTTCTATCACGGCTGGAACAATTTGAGACCCAGGACAATTGTGTGATCATTGCCCACTTTGACCAGGGTTGCTTTGTCCGGGAGTTAAACATTCCCCATATTTCCCCGGTGGGGGGTTTTGACCTATCCACCCGAAAGGTCACCCTTCTGGATGTGGACCCTTCCCAGCCCCATCCCTATCAAATCAGCTTTGACACCTTTTATAAAGGCATCGCAAGCAATTATAATTATGTGTTCACCCATTTTGGTTACGGCCGGGGCGGGT
>JAFLJU010000046.1 GCA_022712835.1 Desulfobacteraceae bacterium | reverse complement strand
AGCAGGCTTAAGTCGTGGATGTGAAGATCTCCTGCATAATGGGCATCCCTGACTTCAGGGGGGTACACGCTGTTGAGCCAGTATTCTGCGGTAATATCTGAAGAGATATGATTGTTGAGTCCCTGGAGGGAATAGCTCATGTTGCTGTTCTCTTTGACCTTCCAGTCCATCCGACTGATATAGCCCTCCATGAGACCTACATTTTCCTGGATGGCAATTTTTCGGATCTGGTTGTGTTGTTCACGGTAGATGATGTATGCTTTGGCAGTCTTATAGTACGGGGAATCCAAAAGGACTCTTTCAACAATGTCCTGAATCTCTTCTACTTCCGGAATTGCACCTAATTGCAGGTCTCTTGCCAGGGTGAGCACTTTTAATGTCAGTTTCTGGGCATCTCTGCCATTAAATTCACCGCTTACTTCACCTGCTTTTACCAGGGCGTGTGAGATCTTTGTAGAATCAAATTCAGCTACCCGTCCGTCACGTTTTTTTATTTGCTCAAACATGTATCCACCTCTTGAAATCCGATTGAAATTAGCCTATCTTATTTATTTGCAGCGTTGAAAAATCGCTTTATCGCGTCCTTGATTGCTGGACGGTAGATTTACCGCAATATATAGTTGCTTGTCAAGAAAAAAAGCCATATATAGTGGTTTTAACACAAAAATAAGATGGTGCAGATGCAGCTTGAACAAAATCCATTTTTTCGAAAAACCATAACCTCTTGGTATGACTCAAACTTTGCCTGCTGGTGCCTGATCGGTATGATGCTCTTTGTTTTTTCCTTTGCCCTGGCGGGGATGATTGTGGCGACAGGAGAGCCCGGCTTTGTAAAACATCTTTGGTTCCCGGGGTTCCTCCTTTTTTTATCCGGATTTTTAGTACTCAAGGTCTTTATTCGGCTTCGTTTGCGGTCCAAAAATGATTGATTTTATCCTGGTCCCCCCCCCTGATACCTGATAAAGACCCGTTTTAAGCATTTATCCACATTTTGTATAGCCACAGGAGTGGCAGGTTAAGCACCCCTCCTCATGGGTGACGTTGGATCCGCATTCAGGGCAGCAATCTTTTTGCAGGGAATTGTTCTGGTTTGACCCGTTTACCTGACCATATCTTTTTTCCAGTACCCGGGCAATGGCATCCGGTATGGATAGGACACGGCCACCTTTTTGAAATACCGCATATTCACCGCCAATGCCTTTGATCTGACCAATTATGGATTTTACATCCACACCGGTTCGCAGGCAAAGTGAGACCAATCTTCCAATGGCTTCTGTTTTTGCTTGGGTGGACTTCCCGGACTTCCCAACCGTGGCAAATATTTCAAAGGGCTTGCCTTCATCTTCATTGACGGTGAGATACAGATGTCCCATTCCGGTCTTAATCGTCGTTGTGAAGCCATAAAGGGTTTCGGGTCGTTTCCTCATGGCTTTTTTCTCTGGCGCTTCTTTTTCTGGTACACCTTTCTTTGGCTCATTTGAAAATGAAAGAACCTGATTGTCTTTGCTGCCATCCCGATAAGTGGTTACCCCTTTACACCCAAGATCATATGCCATGTTATATATGCCCATCACGTCTTCCACTGTTGCATCATGGGATAGATTCACTGTTTTGGATACCGCATTGTCTGTGAATTTTTGAAAAGCCGCCTGCATTCTTATATGCCAGGAGGGGGAGATATCATGGGCCGTGACAAATATGTCTCGGATATCCTGTGGGATTTCATGCATGTTGGCAATGGTACCGGTTTTGGCAATCTTGTTCATTAATTCGGTACTATAAAACCCTCTTTCCTTGGCAATTGTTTCAAAATATGGATTCACCTCAATTAATTCATCATTATCCATCACCCTTCGGACAAAGCTTAGGGCGAACAACGGTTCAATCCCGCTGGAACATCCAGCAATGATACTCAATGTTCCTGTGGGTGCAATGGTTGTTGTGGTGGCATTTCGATATCTTTTTGCTTTATCGTTTTTGAAAATACTTTTATCAAAATTGTTAAAGGTCCCGCGTTCTTCTGCCAACAGCCGTGATGCTTCATGGGATTCTTTTTGGATAAAGGACATGACCTCTTTTGCAATATTCAGGGCATTGTCGGATTTATAGGGGATTCCCATCTGGAATAATAGATCTGAGAATCCCATTATGCCGAGACCTATTTTGCGGTTGTCTTTCACCATCTGCCCGATTTCAGGCAAAGGGTAAGTTGACATATCAATCACATTATCTAAAAAGCGAACGGATAAATGTATTGTCTCTTTTAATTCTTTAAAATCAATAAAGGTTTTTTTGTTTTTTGTTCCCACAAATTTCGATAGGTTTATAGAGCCTAAATTGCAAGCTTCCATGGGGAGAAGTGGTTGCTCTCCACATGGATTTGTGGATTCAATCTCTCCAATTTCCGGTGTGGGGTTGTCCCTGTTTATTTTATCCAGAAAAATGATTCCCGGATCGCCGTTGTGCCAGGCCTGTTCCACAATGTTTTGAAAGAGGTCTCTCGCATTGAGCTGGCTTGCGATCTTTTTATCTCTGGGATCAATCAGGTCAAATGGCTTGTCTTCTCTCACGGCATTAATAAATTGATCGGTTATGCCAACAGAAATATTGAAATTACCCAGGTTGTCATTGTTTTTTTTGCAATTGATAAATTCAACAATATCCGGGTGGTCAACTCGTAGAACAGCCATATTGGCTCCTCTTCTGGTCCCCCCCTGTTTTACCTGTTCT
>JAFLJU010000045.1 GCA_022712835.1 Desulfobacteraceae bacterium | reverse complement strand
GCCCTTGGCGAGGTGCTGGGAAGGGAGCGGGTGATTGGGTGTGTTACCGGCTGGGGTGCCACCCTGCACTCGGATTGTGACCTTGAAATGACCTCCACTGGCGATTTTATTGTGGGCAATATTGACAATCAAAAAGATCTCCGCTTGGTCCAGGTGCAATCGGTTTTAAACCAGGTGCTTCCCTGTCTTATCTCAGATAATATCGGCGGTAGCCTTTATTCCAAGTTGATCATCAATTCCTGTATCACCTCTGTGGGGGCGGTGTGCGGCCTTTACCTGGGACAGATGCTGGTCCAAAAAAAGGTCCGGCTCATCTTTTTACGGATCATGGAAGAGGCCATGGCCGTTGCATCTGCCATGGAGATCACCGTCGAAATATTTGCCGGAAAACTCAACTACTACACATTTCTTCAAAAAGGCGGAATGATGTTGGCCCTGAAGCGCCATCTGTTTTTATTGGTTCTGGGATTTAAATACCGACGACTCAAATCCTCCATGCTCCAGTCCCTTGAACGAAAACAAATCACGGAAATCGATTATTTAACCGGTTTTATCACGGAAAATGGCAAAAAGCACCAGGTTCCCACTCCGGTAAATGACCAGATTTTTGACATGGTCCGGGAGATTGAGCAGGGAAAAAGGGCTATCTCACCCGATAATCTGGACCAAATACGAATTTGAAGCGAGATCAATTTTGGGCGAGGGCACAAAATTTACGATTAAACTTCCGGTCAAACCGATGCGCTTCCCCCCAGCGCTTCAAGACAGACCGTTGTCCGCAATATATTTAACGGGGCTGGTGCCGAAATACCGCTTGAATTCACGACTGAACTGGGTGGCACTCTCGTAACCCACCTTAGTTGCTGCCTCATTCACCCGAATCCCATTTTCCGACAACAGGGTCTTGGCCTTGGTTAGCCGTATTTTTTTTAAGTATTGGATGGGAGAAGAAGCTGTTACATCTTTAAAGGCACGATGAAATGCAGACGGGCTCATGTTAACCAGAGCAGCCAGATTCTCGACATCCATGGGTTTGCGGTAGTTCCCATGGATATTTTTGAGGGCCTTGTCAACCCTGGATAAATTTGTGTTCTTCAGGGCAAGGGCATTCAGAGAGGCGGCATTCTCTCCGCAGATGATCCTGAAGAGTAATTCCCGGACAATCCCCTGGCCAATCACCCTGGCTTCAACCGGGGACAACAGCGCATAAAGCAGCCGGGTAATGGTTTCTTTTATTTCCGGGGTGGTACGGGCCAGAAAAAGACCCTGGTGTTTGCTTGTCCGGGGGGGAGGGGGTGGGTGGTCACCCATCTGCCCGATAATTTTATTGAGTTGGCCCGGATCAATATCCACCATGAGGGAAAGCAGGGGCTTGTCTTTTGTGGCATGGGTTTCGCACTCAGCTGGCAGGGGTACGGAAAGCACCAGATAGGTGTCGGGATCATAGGTATAGGCCTTACCATCCAAAAACAGGTGTTTTGAGCCCTGGCCAACAATAAATACACCCTGTTCATAGCAAAGGGGCTGACGGGGCTTATGCTGCGAGGCTTTAAAAATCTTTACGCCGGAAAGCAGGGTGTCGTTCACCCCTTCCGTTTTGGCCAGCTGGCCCATTAAGTTGGCAATACTATCCATTCACTCCTCCCGATTAATATTGATGTAAAGCATATCATAAATGGATACAAGATGAATAGCCTACTTTTGTTTAAAAAAGCAGGAATAGGCATGAAAAAAGTGGGATTGTCTATTCCCTATAAAGAAAATTGATTTAATATTAAATGCATACTTACATGAATTTTAAAGGAGAAGAATACAATGTTAAATTTTGATTATTATAATCCCACCCATATTGTTTTTGGAAAGGACCGCCTGGCAGAATTGGATACGCTTGTTCCAAAAGGGATCAAGGTTCTTATCCTCTACGGGGGCGGGAGCGTTAAAAAATTTAAAACCCTTGAGAACGTTATCCAGGCCCTGCCCGGAAGGCAAATTGTGGAATTTGGGGGAATTGAACCCAATCCTAAATATACCACCCTGGTAAAAGCTACTGAAGTTGCCAAAAAAGAAAAGGTCGAATTTCTTCTGGCCGTGGGCGGCGGGTCCGTTATGGATGGAACAAAATTTGTATCCCTAGCTTCCCATTATGAGGGAGATACCAAGGATCTTCTTTCCCATGGCTTTAGTCCTGTTCCTGTAAAAACAGCCATTCCCATCGGAACGGTGGTGACCCTGCCAGCTACCGGGTCGGAAATGAATTCAGGGGCGGTTATCAGCTATGATGGCGGCAAGTTTCCGGTATTCAGCCCCCTGGCCTTCCCTAAATTTTCAATCCTGGACCCGACATTGACCTACACCCTTCCTGCCATTCAGGTTGCAAACGGTATCATCGACACCTTTATCCATACCGTTGAACAATATGTCACCTCTCCTTTGGAGGGGCGTTTCCAGGACCGAACCGCCGAGGGAATTCTAAGAACACTCATCGAAGTGGGTCAAAAGACCATAGACAACCCCACCGACTATGATGCCCGGGCCAACCTGGTCTGGTGTGCGACAAATGCCCTTAACGGACTGATTGGCGCAGGGGTTCCCCAGGACTGGACCACCCACATGATCGGCCATGAACTGACCGCCATGTTCGGAATTGATCATGGGCAAACCCTGGCCATTCTCCAGCCTTCCATCTGGACGGTTCGAAAGCATCAGAAAAGGGAGAAGCTGCTTCAGTATGCCCAACGTGTCTGGGACATCACCACAGGAGATGAGGACAGCCGCATTGAT
>JAFLJU010000044.1 GCA_022712835.1 Desulfobacteraceae bacterium | reverse complement strand
AATATTCTTGACAATCTATCATTTCATGAATATTATACATTATTAGTTCAAAAAAAATAAATATTAAGGATATGTGCAACATGGACAAGACCGATCTTCGGATTCTTAAAATCCTTCAAAAAAAAGCAAGAATCCCCAATGTGGAAGTCGCCAGGACCATAGAAATGGCACCATCTGCCGTACTTGAACGGATTAAAAAACTGGAAGCCCAGGGGATAATAGAAGGCTACGAAGTCCGACTCAACCCGGAAATGTTCGATTGTGCCATGACAGCCTTTGTCCACATGGGGATAGAAGATCTGTCCCGGGTTATTGAAATAGGGGAGATCGTCGCCGCCATCGAACAGGTCCAGGAAGTTCATTATCTGGCCGGTGAGGACTGCCTCATGGCAAAAATGAAGATTTCCGGTAATCAGGAACTTGAAAGCATTTTAAGGACCCGAATCGCTCCCATCACTGCCATAAAAAGCACCAAAACATTTATTGCCCTTTCCACCTATAAAGAGAGTGCAAAAATCAAACTTCCGGACACTGTAGAATAATCCATACAGCCATAAAATAAGGAAAAAATACCATGCCAATGTCACCTGAATTTAAAAATAGATTATCCCCCATCCTGGATAAAATCGTTCATACATTTGGAACCCCTTTCCATATTTATGACGAAACAGGTATAAACCAAACCTGCGAAACGCTCAATTCTTCCTTCGAAAAGATAAAAGGCTTCAAGGAATACTTTGCCGTCAAGGCACTGCCCAACCCAACGATCATGACCCTGTTAAAAACAAAAGGATTTGGATTTGACTGTAGTTCCATCCCAGAACTAACCCTTTCCCGGAACATCGGCAGCAAGGGTGAGGACATCATGTTCACCTCCAACAACACAAGTGTTCACCAATTTGAGACAGCGATGGACCAAGGCGGAGCCATCCTCAACCTGGATGATATCTCCTTGATTTCCAAATTACCTCAAATCCCGGAACTCATTTGTTTCCGGTATAACCCTGGCGCCAAGCGAACCGGCAATAAAATCATTGGCAATCCCATGGAGGCAAAATACGGGGTCACCCATGCCCAGGTTCTTGACGCCTATAAACATTCCATGGACCTGGGGGTCAAACGATTCGGCATTCATACCATGCTGGCATCCAATGAATTGAATTATACCTATATGCTGGAAACCGCAGATATGCTCCTTGCCATCATAAAGGAGATCCATGAAACGCTTGGCATCCAATTTGAGTTCATCAACATCGGGGGAGGCTTGGGTATTCCCTACACCCCGGATACCCCCAATTTTGATTTGTCTGCCATGGCAGCAGGGGTTACCCGTTCCTTTGAGGCATTTGAAAAACAAAATGGATGGGTCCCCAAACTCTATATGGAAAGCGGCCGTTACATCACAGGGCCCCATGGGGCCCTGGTGACCTCGGTGATCAATCACAAAGAGACTTATCGAAATTATGTGGGGGTGGATGCCTCCATGTCAGCCCTCATGCGTCCAGGCATGTATGAAGCCTATCACCATATCCATATTCACGGCAAAGAAGATGCGACTCCTTTAAAGAAAGTGGATGTGGTCGGTGCCCTGTGCGAAAATAATGATAAGTTTGCCATTCAAAGGGATCTGCCAACAACGGCCGAAGGCGATATCCTGGTCATCCATGATACCGGTGCCCATGGACATGCCATGGGATTTAATTACAATGGCCATTTACGTCCAAAGGAACTATTGCTGAAAAAAGATGGCAGCGTTGAACTGATCCGGCGGGCCGAAACCATGGAAGACTATTTTACCACCCTGAACTTTGAACCAAAAACAATGGCAGCGGGATAATAATCGCCCGGTGTTATCCTAGGCCTTATCCCCCTTGGATAACACCGGACTATTTTACCCTGGGGTTCACCATGGGGAAAAATGAACAGGCTAGGACAATTCCTCCAATTTTTTATCCACAAAGGCCCTTGCCTTTTCCAGATCCGCTCCCCGGCAAGCAGCCTTGGCCAATGAGTAGGAAAGCGCCCGTTCCCGGTCTTTGGCAACGAGGGCACACCACATCATCCCAGACAGGGCACCAAGGCCGTCGGGGTTCAGATCAAGGGCGATTGCAAAGGCTTTTTCCGCCAAGAGATATTCCCCATTTTTATACAGGGCCCACCCCTTAAGGTCCTGGATAAGATAGGAATCTATGCAGACCCCCACCGCCCTGTCAAACCATGTGAGATCAATTAAATTTGGGTCGGTCCCCTCCCCCTGGATATAGGTCAGGTAAAGGGTTTCAAGACCACGCCCAAGAAAATCCAGCCCCTGGCAGGAAATGCGCTCCGGCCACATGACTTTTTCAATACCGATAAAGGTAAGGCCACACCCCTCAATCCATTGGAAGAAAGCGGTTCGCGCCCCCAAAAGGCCATCCGTCAATGTCACCTGCAGATCAATTTTAGATGCCCCCCTCCCTTCTTGTGTGTCATGGAACACCAAAGAAAGAAAAAGTATTTCCCCTGCCTGCCGGTAACACCCCTCAAGCCAATACCGAACCTTTTGCTGCTCCCCAAGTTCCTGGATATCAAAAAACCCCTTGTGATTCCGACAATAATCCTTGAACAAGCCAGGCTTCGGAAATATTTTTTTCACCCGCCATCCAAACCAGCACTCGGTAAGCCCGCCATGGACCCCCAGCAAATTGCCTAGAAAAAAATGAATCCCCAGCCCAACCCCGTCAAAGAGTTGCCCAACAGCCGGTTGAAATGGCATTACAATCATTTTGGGACGGCCAACACCAGGAGTATTCTTTTTATCTAAGGTCATGATGATTTTTTTCCTATTTTTTAGGCGATTTCCTTGAAAAGGTGCACACCCACTTTGTTTTAACACTTTGTTTTATATTTTAAGCCGGGACAAAAGAATATCCATCGCTTTTGCCATATTCTCCTGTAAATTCTCTTCAAATAATTTCTTCTCACTTTCCGAAAGCTTGCTCCATTGATCGGGCATGGTTTCAACCCCGATATTTGAAAACCGTTCTTCCTTTTGGGTGGTGATGATCCGTATGCTATTTTTCCGACTCAGGGTTAACTCCATGGACACATAGGAATGGGGTTTATTATTCATCAATCCCAAAAGAGATTTCCTGTCGGCAAAACCGTAACCAAAGGTACCTTCGGTTTTAAATACCTTCCGGGGAACAATTTCAATCACCATATCCGCCCGCCCATCCTTTAATGCCTTCTTGCTTTCCACCTCAATCACCCGATATCCCTTGGCAACAAGAAATTTTTCAACCATCCTTGTGAGCGGCCCCTTAAGAGAAAGGCTCTCAATGGTGGCATTCTTGTGCATGGCCACCAATATTTTTTCCTTCAAATAATTGGGATGATCCGGAAATTTATTAACCACACCGAAAGTAATGGATTTGATTGCGGCCTCATCAATTCCCGAAGTACTACAGCCATAGAAATTGACCAGGGCCAGACTGGCACACAAAAACCATATTAGGTATTTCATCGTTTTTTCCTTGTTTATATTATTTTTCCTTGGATAACATTTGGGCAAGTTCCCCCACCCGCTTCCCAAGTTTTTCCGCATTTTCCATACTTTTCTCATCCGGCGCCCCCACACAGGCCACGCCATAATGACCCGTGGCCGCCAGGGGATCTCCTGTAATCACCATGCCGTAGATAAGAAATGCCTGGAGAATACCCATCATGGTTGTTTCCTTGCCCCCGGTGGCATCGCCGGAAGTGGTAAATGCTGCCCCAATTTTCCCTTCCATCTTCCGACGGGTGCCCACAAATGAATCAAAAACCTGTTTGAGGGGGGCTGCCATGGACCCGAAATACACCGGGGAACCGGCAATAATCCCCTGGGCCTCGATAAAATCGGCTTTGGTTACTTCATCGGTGTCCCTTAGAACCCCTTGAATACCCTCCACACTCCCAAGGCCTTTCAATACGGCCTGGGCAAGTTTTTTCGTATTTCCGCCTTTTGAATAGTAAAGCACAAGCACTTTCATAATCTCTCCTTATGGTATTCTATAGATAATTAATATGGATATAAATTTTATTTTAGCATTATCCCATGTCTCCTGGCAAACCCGAAAATGCCGGTTCAAACTAATCCAAAACGCACACAACGATGGGTAAGATACCATTTGACACTTCATTCTAAAAGGGGTATTATTTTTCGCATAATCCATTCTCATAAGGGTAGACGCCCAAGCCTAAATTGTGTAATTAAATAGCCTGATGGTTTTTTTTGGTTTTTAATTATTGTGAATACGTAAGGAGTTCCCATGGAAAAAAAGGAATCAAAACGGCGAAGCAGCATTGCATTTAAGACCTCATTCGCCAGCGGCATTATCATTCTTGTCCTTCTGGCCATCAGCAGTTTTATCGGTATCCGGCTTCAGTCAGGCCTTGCAGAGAGTATGATTGACCAGTTTGTGACAACCCAGAAGACTGCTTTGGAAGAAGAGTCCCTTCAGATGGAAAAATCCCTGGTTGCCAATATGAAGGTAAACCTTGAAATCTGTACCAGTGTGACCCGGTCTTTTTTATATAATTTCGACCAGGAGCAATTATACAAACTTCTCTCCAACTACTTGAAACTGGACGGCATGGTAGCGATCAAGGTGTTGGATGCAGATGGAAAGCCCTTTGGCGCGGCCTGGAAAGCGCCTGATATCGCAAGCGGATCGACCCTGCCTGATACGGTTAAATTGGACGAAAAACTGTCCATTGTTTCCGATGCTGTCCATGAAGGAGAAAAAGTGGGAAGTGTAAGGCTCTATTACACCAATGACCTTGTCAAAAAGATTATAAAAGACCAGGAAACCCATACCCGGGAAAGCATTGCCACATTCCAAGGAATTTCCAAAAAGAACATCGGTCAAGCCATCACCACCCAGCTGATTGTGGCAGTCGTGATCATCATAGCGTTGATTGTTACTCTGGTCTTCTGCCTCCAGCTGTTTGTCACCCGCCCCATCAAGCAGACCATTGCCATGATCAAAGACATTGCCCAGGGGGAAGGGGATCTGACCAAACGCCTGAACGTAAAAACAAAGGATGAAATTGGGGAGCTGTCCCATTGGTTCAACCAGTTTATCGAAAAACTTCAGGACCTGATCAAAGAGGTTACCAAAAACGCCACCATCATTAATAAATCTTCCACCGGTTTTACCCAGTTATCTGACAGAATGAACTCCGGGGTGGAAGGTCTGTCCGCCCGATCCAATTCAGTGGCCAATGCTGCAGATAATATGAGCACCAATATGACCTCTGTGGCAGCTGCCATGGAAGAGGCATCCACCAATATCAACATGGTGGCCACAGCCTCGGAAGAGATGTCCTCCACTATTAATGAAATCGCCCAGAATGCAGAAAAGGCAAGGTCCATAACCGACAATGCCGTGACCCAGACCCATAGTGCCTCCAAACAGGTAAATGAGCTTGGAAGCGCGGCCAAGCAGATCGGCAAGGTAGTGGAAACCATTACCGACATTTCCGAGCAGGTCAACCTGCTGGCCCTGAATGCCACTATTGAGGCTGCCCGGGCAGGTGAAGCTGGAAAAGGTTTTGCGGTTGTGGCCAACGAAATCAAGGACCTTGCCAAGCAGACATCTGAAGCATCTGGAGCCATTAAAGAGCAGATTCAGGGCATTCAGTCCTCAACCAACGGTACGGTAGAAGAGATATCAAAAATTTCCGAGGTGGTTATGGAAATCAATTCCATTGTTGCCACCATTGCCACTGCCGTGGAAGAGCAGTCTGCCACCACCAGGGAAATCGCTGAAAACATTTCCCATGCCTCCTCTGGAATTCTTGAGGTAAACGATAACGTATCTGAAGGATCGGCCGCCTCCCAGCAGGTGGCTCAGGAAATTGGGGAGATCACAGAAGCCACTGACGGTCTTTCCTCTTCCAGCCAGGAGGTAAAAACAAATGCGGGCCAGCTGTCAGTGCTCGGTGATCGACTGGCCGAACTCATGGGAAAATTTCGCGTATAGACAATCATGCTCTGCCCATGGCAACCCGGCCCTGGGCAGGGCAGTTTTATGCCCTCTATTTTAGGAACGAGCACCCAAGGAAGGGTATAGTATAAATAATAGATTGACTATCCCGTTTCGCGAAAAAAGGCAGCCAAATTCAGATCAATTCACTGGAGGATGCGAAAAAGGTAAAAAAGATCGGTACCTATAAGGACGATGCTGCGGAACTTTTTTTAAAAGAACAGGGATTTACCAATACCGAAAGTGTTGTGGATGATCAGCTCAATGTGAAAAAACTGGCAGCCGGACGTATTGATCTCTGGATCGTGGGCCACTTACAGGGCCTTTACAAAGCCAAAGCAGTTGCCGGCGACGCCCCTACCCTTGAAAAGGTTTTTGATGTCAAAAACACACAGCTTTTCATTGCATTCAGCAAAGACACCGCTGATGACATCATTGCAAAATGGCAGACCGAGCTGGATAAAATGAAAGTTGACGGCACCTATGATGCCATTTTGAAAAAATATATGTAAGCCATTCAGGCCCGGGAATCCTGCCCGGGCCACACTAACCCGCGCTCACCATAACCGTCTATGAAGAGACAAGAGTCAGTTCATAATTTTTAAGCCCGGCGCTATTATGGTTGGATCAAATCTGCAATTCTTTTAGCAGTTCCCCCATCCCAGAATTCAGGGATACTCCCTTTTTTAAAATGGCCTTCCAAAATTGAATCAACCATTTTGCAAAGTTCTTGGGGCCTGCACAATTGGTTTGTGCCCTGGCTTACGGTTACAGGCCGTTCAGTATTTGGCCGCAGCGTTATGCAAGGAATTTGAAGAAAGGTGGTTTCTTCCTGAACTCCGCCTGAATCCGTAATTATCATTTTGCTGTTAAATACAAGATTCATAAAATCGTTATACCCAAGGGGTTCCGTTAAATGGATATTTTCAGCATTACTTAAAGAGTCTATACCAAATTCTGCAAGTTTTCCCAAAGTCCTGGGATGAACTGGAAATATCAATGGCATCTTTTTAGAAATATCAACCAGGTGATCACACAACTCAGCAAGAACATTCCTGGAATCAACATTCGAAGGTCTGTGAAGGGTAACAAGACCAAATTTCCCCTTTTCACATCCAAAGGTGGAATAGACATCAAGTTTTTCAATATTCTTTCTTGCCATGACCAGGGAATCAATCATGATATTGCCGACAAGAAAAATTTTTTCAGGGCTTACCCCCTCTTTTTCAAGATTCTTGTTTCCATCCTGGGAAGGTGTCCACAGATAATCGGCAATTGAATCCGTTACAAGCCTGTTGATTTCTTCGGGCATGGTCCGGTCAAAAGACCTTAATCCTGCCTCCAGATGGGCAACTTTGATACCAAGCTTTACCGCTGCCATGGTAACGGCAGCAGTTGAATTCACATCCCCTACCACAATAACCAAATCCGGAGGGTTTTCCAAAAGGATTTTTTCATATTCAATCATAACATTCCCGGTCTGCTGGGCATGGGTCCCACTTCCCACACCCAGATGAATATGGGGTTCGGGAAGTCCAAAGTTTTTGAAAAAAATATCAGACATATTCAGGTCATAATGCTGGCCTGTGTGTACAATTACGGGTTCTGCCCAATCTCTTTTAACCAGCTCATGAAAAAGAGGAGCAATCTTCATAAAATTAGGCCTTGCCGCTGCTATCAAATGTATTTTCAAAATTTTATCTTTCATTTTTCACCTTTATATTCAGAGATTACCAATTATCAGTCCATAACTATGACGGATAAGACTATAAAAAGATATGAATTAAAAAGCCATGTAGCAGATGGCCTTTTCACTTTTTTGACATATCCTTATCCGTATTCACTAACCCGAAACAATTGCAAACACCGGCTCCCAGAAATTCTATCTTGCTCCATTTTGTTTTCCTCTGTATACTGAAAATCAGGATAACAAAGACTGAAACCTGAATCAATCATTTAAAGATCCATTAAAAAAACATACCATTTGCCAGGTTTATCATAAATTATTTTTAGCATCGCTAAGCTGGCAAACAGACAAGAGGTCTCATATGAAAAGACAACCCACACCCATTAAATTAAAAGAAATAGGCAATATAATTGTGCAGCACCTGGGACACCGGGAAAACATCAATTGCTACATCGGCTCCAATTCCGCAACCCCCACCGCCAGCATTGAGGCATTAACTAAGTTTATTAAAAATGATACCGGACAACTTCCCTTCATGAAGATGATCCATATCCTGCTACATGGACCGGTTCCCTATGTGGAAGAGGGCCTCCAGGACCGTATAAAGGCCTATTCCATCTTTTCCGGGGGGGATGTCAGAAAAGCCGCAGATGAAGGCCGTGCCTATTACCTGCCCTGTACCCTTGGTAACATGGACCGACTCATGGGAAAAGGATGCGGGTATGAAATCGATCTGGTGATCATGAAGGTAAGACGAAACGATCAAACCGGGGAATACAGTCTGGGACTTTCTGTGGATGCCATCCACGCCGCCTTTGAGACCGCCACCCTTGTCATTGCCGAATTGGATCCGTCCATGCCATTTACCCAGGGCCAGAGCGTCATTTCCGGCCAGGATATTGATTATTTAATTGAAGAGGGCATCCAGCCGGTCTATACTTTTGATGCGCCTGATTTTGAGAATCTTGCAAATGAAGAACGCCGCATCGGAGAGATGATCACCGAACATTTTTTAGAGGATGGCATGACCCTCCAGGTGGGTCTGGGAAAAATCCCCGATGCAGTGGTTGGGACGATTGCCACCTCGGGTCACAAAAACCTGGGGGTCCAGACCGAACTCTATGGGGATGGCCTCATGTATCTCCAGAAGAAAGGGATCATCACGAACAAGGCAAAAAAAATAAATACAGGCTATAGCACAACCAGCCTGGTCATGGGGTCCCAAAAGCTGTATGACTATGTGCACATGCGATCCCAGGTCCAGATGCGCCCCTGCATGTATACCAACTCGGCTCTGAAGGTGCAGGCCTGCGGTCCCTTTCTCTCCGTCAACACAGCCATTGGCGTGGACTTAAGCGGCAATGTCTGGGCAGATTTTATCGACCCCTCACGGTATTACGGCGGTGTGGGCGGGCAACCTGACTTTGTCAGGGCCCTGAGCCATAAACGATACGGTGCCCCCATCATTGCCATGAAAAGTCTTACCAATAAAGGCAAGTCAAAAATTGTTCCGGGCTGCCCCTCGGGCATCACCCTGACGGCATCTGCCTACGACGGGGTGGTCATTGTGACCGAATACGGCATCGCAGATTTAAGGGATCTGCCCACGGGATTCAAGGGGCTTGCCATTGCCAGTATCTCCCACCCGGATCACAGGGAGCAACTGCTGAAAACCATCTATGATGACCCGAGAATGACCAAACCCAAGGGCTTTTCCCTGGATAAAATTCCTCCGGGGGTTACCCTGTACCAGGGAAAGGTTTCTATTTAACTCATGGAGAAAAGCGACCACCTGTTTTTCCTGTACATTCTGAAAAATATATTTAATACTTGACCCATTTTAGGCTCAGGTTTAAACATTGTAACTGGCTCACCAGGAGATAAGATTCATGAATCTAAAGGAGACATGCCCGGAAAAACTTCTCACCCCCCAAGCAAGTGTTAAAAAAATTCACAACGGCAGCAGGGTGTTTATCGGAACCGGATGTGGGGAACCCCAGCGCCTGATCAAAGCCATGGTTGAAGATCTGTCCATCCAGGACATTATTATTTACCAAATGCTTTCCTCAACCTTGTCCAAGTATGTCAATGATGAGAATTTCCTCTCCCGGTTTTCCATCAAGCTGTTTTTTATCTCTGTTCTCATGCGTCAATCCGCCTTTGAAGGAAAAATTGATTATATTCCGGTCTACCTGTCCCAGATTCCCAAAATATTTGAAAATCATGAAATCGGCCTGGACGTGGCCCTGATCCAGGTTTGCCCACCAGATATTCATGGATACTGCTCCCTGGGGATCTCCGTGGATATCACCCTTTCCGGTATGAAAAATGCCGATATGGTCATCGCCCAGGTCAATCCCCGGATGCCGAGAACCTGGGGAGACTCAGTGGTTCACATTGATGAAATCGACTTTCTGGTGGAGCATGAAGAACCCCTTTTAGAATCTCTGCCTGAAACCAAAAACCAGCAGGTGGTGGAACGAATCGGTCACTATGTCAACATGCTGGTGGATGATGGGTCCACCCTCCAGATCGGTTTTGGTCATCTGCCCGATGCCATTCTGCCCTATCTTGCCGACAAAAAAGACCTGGGCATCCACACCCAGGTCATCACCGACGGTCTGTTGCCTTTGTTGAAGGACAAAGTCATTACCAATCGGAAAAAAAACTATCTGCCGGACCGGGTGGTGGCAACCCTTTGCATGGGATCAAAGGCCTTGTATGATTATGTGGACAACAACCCCATGTTCTATTTTAAGTCCTCGGATTTTGTCAATGACCCCAATGTGATTGCCAGAAATGATAATTTCATCTCCATCAGTTCTGCCCTGGAAGTGGATCTGACAGGCCAGGTCTGTTCCGATTCCAAGGGATACCTCTTTTACAGCGGCATCGGAGATCAGGTGGATTTTATCCGGGGTTCTTCCATGTCAAAGGGGGGCTTCTCCATTATCATCATCCCCTCAACCGCCCAGAACGGCTCCATCTCCCGCATTGTCCCCCACTTAAGTGAAGGGGCCGGGGTGGCTACTACAAGAGGGGATATTGACATCATTGTCACCGAGTATGGCATTGCTGAAATGGGCCGAAAGAGCATTTTTCAGAGAGTCATGGAGTTGGCCCAGATCGCCCACCCCAAGTTTCGTAAAGAACTGATCCGCCAGGCCAAAAAGAGACATTATATCTTTCCGGATCAGTTGCCCCCTACCAGCCAGGACCTGTTATTCTTATATTCCTATAATTATTCCATGAAGCTTGCCAATGGCAAGCGGGTTGAATTCAGGCCCCTGTTGCCCTCGGATGAATTCGAATCCCGCCATTTTTTCTATTCTCTCCAGGAAGACTCCATTTATTATCGGTTCTTTAACAAACGTAAGGTGTTCTCCAGAAAGATGCTCCAGCAGCAATGGGCAGAGGTGGATTATCGACGGAACATGACCCTGATCGGCCTGATGCAACTTGGCAAGCGCAAGCAGATTGTAGCCATTGGCTCCTATGCCGAGATCGGAAGCGATGCGGCAGAAGTGGCCTTCCTGGTCAAGGAAAGGCTCCATGGCATGGGGATTGCCAGTTTCCTACTGGCATCTCTGGAAACCATTGCAAAGGAAAACAATTACAAAAAATTTGTTGCCACGGTTCTGGCGGAAAACCGGAAAATGCTCAAGGTTTTCCAGAAAAGATACCCGGACGCCAAACTGATCCGAAGCGGCAGCGGCGAGATGGAAGTGGAGATGGTCTTTCCCTAATCAGCCCCCAAAAAAGGTCTGATCAGGGAAAAACAATTTAAGCTAAGAGCAATTTAAGGAAGGGAGTGCAAAGAACCCGTGTCCCCCTTCCTATTGAAGCCTCTAAATTTAAAACCTTTGAAAGGTTATTTTTTGTTTTTTGAACTTAACTCAGGAAAATCCCAATAGCAATACTCTGTCTCATCCAGGGCATCAACTTCACTATTATTTAGGGTCATTTCACGAAGCTCAATCCGCCGGATTTTCCCGCTGATGGTCTTGGGGACTTCGGTGACAAACTCAATGATTCTAGGTATCTTAAATTTGGCCAGGATGTTCATGGTATGCTTGAACAATTCAAGGGCCAGTTCGCTGTTTCCTTCATAGGTAGGGTTCAAGATCACATAGGCCTTGACCAGTTGATACCGGTTGGGATCAGGCGCTCCCACAACGGCAGCCTCTGCCACGGATGGATGCTCTAAAAGAGCACTTTCCACTTCAAAGGGCCCGATACGATAGTCCGATGACTTAATCACATCATCAGCCCGTCCCACAAACCACCAATAGCCGTCTTCATCAAAGGAAGCCCTATCTCCTGTATAATAAAAATTATCCACAAACACAGAGCTCATTTTTTCCGGATTCCCGATATATTCGGAAAAAAGGCCAATGGGTTTCCAATTATCCAATTTCACCACAATATGTCCCACCTGATCCGGCACAGTGATCTCATTGCCTTCATCATCGGCCAGGGCCACATCATACATAAACGAAGGGCTACCAAAGGAGCCGGAGCGCATTTTGCCCGTCATCCAGGGAGGATTGCCAATCATGGCTGTGGATTCGGTCTGACCGTAAAAGTCCCTTATTTCAGTGCCCGTATGTTTTTTCCACCGGGTAATCACTTCGGGATTCAAAGGTTCTCCTGCACTGATGGACTGTCGCAAATTTGACAGGTCAAAGGAGTCCAGGTTCATGTTCACAAACATGCGCCAGGCGGTTGGGGGGCCGCAGAAGGTGGTCACCTGATTCCGGGAAAGGGCATCCAGGTATTGCTCCCCATCCAATACACTAAAATGGAATCCCGTGGCAGTGGCCCCCACATTAAAGGGGACAAAAAAACTGGACCAAGCCCATTTGGCCCACCCAGGCGCGCTCAGGTTATGGTGGATATCATCGGGTTTTACCCCGATCATGATGGTGGTGGACAGATGCCCCAGAGGATACGAGATCGCCGTATGCCCCACCCGTTTTGGAAGCCCTGTGGTGCCCGAGGTAAAATAGCAAAACAAGGTTTCATCGGCGGCCGTATCCGCAGCCGGGGCCTCAATGGATTCTTTCAGGATCTCATCAAAGGAGGTCCACCCCTCTTTTTTTCCCAGGACCAATTTGACCCTGGGGGAGATTCCGGTCTCTTTTGCTGCCTGGTCAATTAAATCAGCAGAGGCCTCATCCGCCATGATCACATCGGGCCGATAGGTTTCGAACCGATACTCAAGTTCCCGGGATGTCATGGTGGTGGCCGTGGGCACGGACACCATCCCGGCCTTGATACAGGCAAGGCTTGCAAACCAGGTTTCAGGCACGATAGGGCTCATCATGTACATGTTTGCGGTGTGACCGATTCCAAGATTTGCCAAAAAATTAATCAATTGATTGGCCCGTTGCAACACCTGGGCATAGGAATAGGAGAGGGTCTCAAGGGTATGAATATCATTCCAGATGAGGGCTGTTTTATCCGGTGTTTCCTTGACGTGTAGATCTTCAAAAATCTGTTTGGCCCAATTAAACTGTGACGGAATTGTCATGGTGTTTAATTTTTCAAAAAACAGTCTTGCCGCATCTTCCTTGTCCGAATTGTCTTCCATCTGATTGATTTGGATAACTTCTCTGTAAAGCGCTTTCATACCGTTAAAACACTCCTTGCAATCCGCATTAATGTTCTGTATAGCTTAAGACCAAAAAATATTGACTCTATAGATTATCGTTCTTATATTTGTCAAAGTTTTTTTACTATTTTTAAGAATCCCAACACCCGCACAGGTAAAAATCACCCCATGAACACGAACCGAACAACGATCATACTGGCCCCCCTCCAGGGATTTACCGACCTCACCTTTAGAAATGTATGGGCCAGACATTTTAACGGGATTGACGAGGCCATCGCCCCCTTTATTTCCACCATGGGCCAGCAGAGGCTCAAACCCATCCGGTTAAAGGATGTGGCCCCGGAAAACAACCAACACCTGTTCGTCATTCCCCAAATCATGAGCAATGTGGCACCGGACTTTATCTTCCTTGCCCAGCGGCTGTATGAAATGGGTCACCAAAGGATCAACTGGAACCTGGGCTGTCCCCATTCCAAAATAGCCAAAAAACACCGGGGATCGGGACTGCTGCTATATCCCGCAAAAATTGACGAGCTACTTTCCCAGATCATCCCCAACATATCCGCCTCTCTTTCCGTTAAAATCCGCCTGGGACGCAGGGCAAAAGATGAGATATACGACCTGCTGACCATGTTTGACCGCCATCCCTTAGAAGAAATCATCCTCCACCCCAGGACAGGTATCCAGATGTACGAGGGCGCCTCGGATATAGATGCCTTTGAAAAGGCGATTCAAAGCAGCGACCACAGCTTTACCTATAACGGGGATATTGTGGATCTTGCCTCCTTTGAGAGAGTCCGGGAAAGGTTTCCCAGTATCCATAGATTTATGATCGGCCGGGGTATTTTGTCCAACCCCTTTCTGGCCGAAGAGATAAAAGGGCAAACCAAAAACGACACCCCCAGAATCCATCGGTTAAAAGGATTCCATGACGAGCTGTTTACCGAATATGAAAAAATCTTTTCGGGTCCGGCCCATTTGACCGGGCGGATGAAAGGATTTTGGAATTACCTAGGACCCTCCTTTAAAGAGAGCCAGAAACCCCTGAAAAAAATTTTAAAAGCCACCTGTCTTGCGGCCTATGGCGACCGGGTAGAGGCCTTTTTTGAGAAGCCTCTTGAATTTTTACCCCAGCCGCCAAGCCCTAAGAAGGGATAATCTGTAGGTTAATCGTCCCTAAATTTGTCTGGCAGCCTGATATCCGGCATGGACCGCATCAAATGCCGTGGCCACCTTTTTAGCATCCCCGATCACCTGGAAGACCACGCCCATGTCTTTTACAATCCCTTCAAGGGGATTGTAAGAGGTTGATCCCGCCGCCACTACCACGGTATCTGCTTCAATCTGTTTTACAACCTCGGATGTGGCGTCTCCTCCTGGGGTCTCCACAAATTCAATCCCGGTATCCGTGATTTTGGTCACCCTAGCTGCGGTACGGGTGGTCACCCCGAATCGGCCCAGGCCCTGCATCATTCCCCATTTGGTTGATTTACCGATATCCTTTCCGATCCGGTCCATCATTTCGATTACACAGATCTCTTTGGTCCCCTTTGTGGCCATCTCAAAAAGAACTTCCGGTGTCTCGGCTTTGTTCACAAACAAAAACTTCAAGGTATCTGCTGACAGGGTGCCTTTTTCCGCCAGGAAAAGAGCGGTTTCCACCCCCACAGCCCCCCCACCGATGACAACCACCCGACGACCGGTTTCCTTTCTGTTTTCCAAAACCTCCCAGGCATCTGCCACAATGGATAAATCCAGCCCGGGGATGGGAGGTAAGAGAGGTTTGGCACCGGTGGCAAGGAGAACACAATCTGGTTTGGCCGCCGCTATCACAGCTTTGTCCACCACGGTATTGAGGACCACGGGAATCCCCAGCACTTTTATCTGATTTTCAAGGTCCTGGGCAAACTGGGCAAACTCCTGTCTGCCCGGAGGGGCCGCTGCCAGGTGTAGCTGACCGCCCAATCGATTCGTACTTTCATAAAGGGTAACCGAATGTCCCCGCCTGAATGCGGTCAGGGCAGCCGTCATGCCGGCCGGCCCGGCGCCAACCACCAGCACTTTTTTGGGAACCGCTACGGTTGCGATTTCTTCTTCCTGTTCATACCCGGCCAGGGGGTTACACAAACACTCCACGTGTTTGAGTTTAAACAAATTATCAAAGCACCCCTGGGCACAGGCGATACAATGAAGAATCTCCTGCTCTTTTCCCAACCTTGCTTTTTGGGGCAGCATGGGGTCTGCAATGAGAGAGCGGCCCATGGCCACCATGTCACAATACCCATCTTGGATCACTTCCCGGGCGGATTGGGGATCATTGATCCTATGGCTGGCGATCACCGGGATATCCACATTTTCCTTAATGGCCCGGGCAAGATAGGCAAAGGCGCCCCTTGGCACCTGGGCCACAATCTGGGGCACCCGGGCCTCATGCCATCCCACATTGATGCACAGGGCATCGGCATCGCCTTTGGCCAAGGCCCTGGCGAACTCAATCAACTCTTCTCTCGGATTACCCCCGGGCATGAAATCGTTGCCGTTCATGCGGACAATCAGAGGAAAAGAAGGCCCTATGGCTTTGCGCATGGCACTCACCACCTCAAGCCCAAACCGCATGCGGTTTTCCAAGCTGCCCCCATATTCATCGGTTCGCTGGTTGGTCAGCGGTGACAAAAATTCAGAGATCAGATAACCGGTTCCACTTAACACTTCCACGGCGTCAAACCCGGCCTGCTTCACCCGGCTGGCGGCTGCGGCAAAGGAGGCGATGATCTCTTTGATCTCGTCAATCGTAAGGGCCCTGGGTGTTTCCTTTGTCATGCGGGAGGCCACGGCAGATGGCGCCACGGGCTGCTTGCCGTCGAGGAAAAATGAGAAATTATACCGACCGGAATGGTTGAGTTGAACCGCTCCAAGTGACCCGTTTTTCTTTATGGCCTCGGCCAGACGGGTGAGCCCCGGTATAAACCTGTCGTCATGGGCGCCGATATTCTGGGTATTGCCGGACAGATCATCAATGGTGGCGTATCCCACACAGATCATTCCCGGCCCCCCCTTTGCCCGCTGGGCATAGAAATTCACAATCTGATCGGTCACCTCAAATTCCTGGGCCATACCAAGGTGCATGGCTGGCATGTAGATTCTGTTGGCAATTTCCAGGGTGTTGATGGTAATGGGGGTAAAAAGGGGATCTGTCATGCTGCCTCCTAAATTTTGTTGAGTCCTTTAAATTCCAATAAACTAGTTGTCAGGGTCCGGTCGATAACATAGGGCCGAAGCCCCCTGGCAAGCCGGGTCAGTTCCAGGGTCAACCCTGCATTTTCCTTAAAGCCTAAATCCTTTGTGTATTTTTCCCGCAGCTGGATTTCGCTGTCCACAATCTGCCGGGCAAATTCAGGGTAAAACCCAAGATCCTCAGGTAGAACCCCCAGGTCCAGACACTCCTTGAGCAGCCGTGCCACCGCCAGGTCCTGGTCATCAAACCCGTCTTGACCGAGGGGAACCAAAAGCTGTAAGCCGCACAATGCCGATACCTGGGATCCTGTCAGCCCCGTGGCCTTACAGAATAGTTTTTTGTCCAATATTTTCCCGGCCGCCCCGAAAAGCATGGACTGAAGCTCCAATAGAGGGGCAATATCCTGCCCCTTGTCCATTTCACGAATGAGTCCCTTGATCGCTGCAAGGGGAAGCCTGTGACTTGCCTGAATTTTTTTAATAAAGACAATTCTTTCAATGCAGACCGGATCATAGTAGGCCATGTTGGGGCTGGTTTTGACAGGCTTTGGCAGCAACCCTTTTTTCACATACAAAAGGATGGTGGACTTGGCAACACCCGTGGCATCTGCCAGCTGTTTCATTTTCAGCAGGGGCGGATTCTTAATTGCCTCAGGGGTTTTAGACTCCTTCATGGGGTTCTTGTCCGTAATAATTAAATTAATAAAGTACAAACTACGACTTTGCACTTTACATATAGAATAAGGGGATTCTGCCTGTCAAGTAATAACCTTAAAAATTAAGAGAGGGGGGGGGGGGGATTTTTTAAATTAAATTGATGGTTCTATGGGAAAGGCGGACCTATCCTGGGCCAGGATTCAACATTATTACTACTATAAAGTTCATGAAACCCATGAAGAAAAGACGAGTCCTTCATCCGTTTTCCATGGGCTCCATGATTTTGATCATTCTTTGTTTCCAGACATTAAGTCTGATTTTTTTTCCTTGTCTGTCGACTGACAGGCATTTCGCATTCATGTGGATACGCCCATTTTAGGCAGTAGATACATCTGCAAAAACAGATAGACGGCCACAAATCCGCCTATATATAATAAAGATTCCATGGATCACCTTTCACTAAAAGTTTTAATCACCGATCCTGGCCCTAAAGATCAAAGAGAAATAAGGCTATTAACCGGAACTATTTCTCCTAATTCTATCAAAAACTCACTTAAATTTCAATCATATGATTTTTTTTGTACCCGGGCCAATGCATATAAACTGACCCGGTTTTTTTCAGGCAGCCAAAACGATATGGTCATGGACATAATTCGTATCGGATATTACCGCCTGGACCATCTCATTGGTTTTAGGATTAATGAGAATGGGTCCCAAAAGGTTGGCAGTAATCTGTTTTTCAGGGTCCTCTTTGGATAAATTAACCACCACATAAACAATAAGATCCCGGGAATCAACATATTCCCAGCCCAAAGTAAGCATCAGCTGGTCCAGATTGATTGTGTAATCGGGTTTAAATAAAAAAGGATCCATAACTGCCAGGGAAAGGTTGGGCTCTTCAATGGATTGCAACCAGTATAATGGGGTGGTCTTGGGATCCGTGAGCAAAACATACCTTTTATACTCCTCAAACCCAAGCAATCCATCAAACACGGTCAATGTTTTTGTTTCATCAATCTCAATTTCACCAAATTTTATAGTTAAAACTTTCATTTCATTTACTCCCATGGATAATTTTTCAATAAACAATTCACCCGGTCTGATAATATGGTTTCGGTTTCAGCCAAACTCGGATCCGAATATTGATATACACAGCAAATAATATACCAGAAAGAAAAACACAGTGTAATTACTTGATTTTTAATATAAATCTATCTCCTTTGAAATTTATTTGTTTTTGCGAATGGGTATAAGCTGCCGGGTTTTATTCGTTTGTTCGGTAATTATTTCTCCTTGGCCTTGTCTAATAATATCCTCATAATTTTTATTTCCGAATGGAAAACAGCAGATGGCTAAGACACCTGGCTTCGAAAAAAGCAAATACTCTTATCTTGTGCAGACCATACATTATTGATATAAGCAACAATCTCTACTCAACAAAATTTAAGGAGCCCCCTATGCCGATTTTTGAATATCAATGCAACCATTGCAAAAAGGAATTTGAGAAACTGGTCTTTGCTGGCGAAGAGGGAAAGATCCTCTGCCCGTGTACAAGTTCCGACATCACCAAGAAAATGAGCGCCACAAGCTTTATGGGCGCAAGTATAGGCACCTGTGCCGCCGATGCACCCAAACAATTTTCCTGAGCTGGTTAAATCCCTATGCCGGTCGGCATAGACACCGGGGATAAATTACCCCTAAAAGTATAAATCGCAAACCCCGGTTTGATTGTGTTATGATTTCGTGGAAAACACTCCCTAAACCCGAATCAAAAAGGAGTCCCCCCATGCACTGGTCTGATACGGTAAACGCAAGTCTTCCCTGTATAGTCAAGATTGATACCCCCACAGGTCACGGTACCGGGTTCCTGTGTTTTGCCAACCCGGAAAATTCAATGGTTGCCATTGCCACGGCAGGACATGTGATTCATCATGCGGACAAATGGATGGAACCCATCCGGATCTACACCCATGACGGGTCAAAATCCCTGCTACTCAAAGCCAATGAGCGCCACATCACCATGGGGACCCTGTCGGACTCAGCCCTGATTTTATTTTCAAAAGACCAGAACCTGTTTGAACAAACCCCTCCCCTGCTCCTGCTGGACCAGGAATATGTTCTCAGGGTCGGCACCCAGGTCGGCTGGATTGGATTTCCCACTCTGGAACCCAATACCCCCTGCTTTTTCTCCGGCATGATTTCGGCCCGGAAGGAAAATGCTTATCTCATCGACGGGGTTGCCATCAATGGTGTCAGCGGGGGACCGGTCCTCCATGTGGATGAAGACGAAAAGACAAGGGTTGTGGGAACCGTGTCTGCCTACAAAATAAACAAAGCCACCGGAGATACACTTCCGGGCCTTCTCATAGCCCAGGACCTTTCCCTGTTCCATGATGTGCTCACCCATATCCAGACAGTGGAAGAAACAAGGGGGATTTAGCCCATTATTATTATTATTATATAAACGGTTGCTTATATTAAAGATTCAATGATTTTTCCTTGCATATGGTCAATTTTGATTTAATATATGAATCATATTTTAACCATAACATCCATTGATGGAGATAATAAAATGATCCAACCACCCAAAAAAATACTTTTTGCATCTGACCTGTCCACGGACATGAAACAGGTGTTTGAGCATGCCGCCACCATAGCCGCCTATTCAAATTCAGAAATAATCGTCCTCCACGTCATGGAAGAGGCCAGTAAAAGTTCTGAAAAACTTGTCCGAATGGCCTTTGGCGAAAAATTATACCAGGACATCAAAAACGAACAAAGGGATGGGGCGAAAAACCTGCTCATTGGCAAAAACGTCGACGCCCTTAGAATTCGCCAGGCCATTGCAGGATTTTTCCAGGAGGGGGAAAAACAAGTCGCCCCCACGGGCAACGGCTCCCCCATTGAAAAAATCCTGGTGGCCGAAGGCAAATCCATTGCCGATGAGATCACCCTGGCTGTCACGACGGAAGAATGTGATCTCATCGTCATGGGATGTAAACAACAGGGAATGCTGGCCAGCGCCATGGGAGATCATGTGGTCCGAAAAGTATTAAAACGCACCAGCGTACCCGTCTTTGTTGTCCCGCTGACCCGATAATAGCTTCAGGTAATAGCTTCAGGTAATAGCTTCAGGTAATAGCTTCAGGTAATAGCTACGGGTAATAGATTCGGACAACAGATTCAGGTCTGACTTAAAAAACTGAATTTTTTCACTTGTTCAAGATAAGAGGCCATTCCACGATAAAAAATATCATTGTGGTTGGCCTCTTTGATTTCCAGCAAAAATTTTGTATCGGACGGACAGGCATCAAACAGGGCTTTGCCCTGGGCAAACGGGATAAGGCGATCAAGCGTTGCATGGATAACCAGGCAAGGAATGGCTATTTTTTTAATCTTGTCCAGATTTTCAAACCCTTCCTCCTCCCGAAATCCCGTTGAAACAGGATCAATCCCTAAGGTCCGCAACAAAGGGGCAACAAGGGCAAACCCGCTTTCAATCATCAGACTCTTGGGTGAATGGACGGCATGCGCCCCGAGCTCAATGGCCGGCGCACTGCCAAGGGAGCGCCCCATGACACTGATAGAACCTGTCATTTTCTTTTTTCCCATGTAGGAGATCAAAAAGTCCAACAGGATATGACTATCCCCCATCATGTCGGAAAAAGTGGGGGACCCGGAGGAGCTGCCATACCCCCGATAATCCACTACAAAAAAATTCACCCCCATATCGAGAAAATAGACGCCCAGTTCATCATAGTCTGACACGATCTCGCCATTGCCATGAAAAAACAGGATGACCGGGGCATCCCTATGTTTAAAATGAAAAGATGCGCCCACTTCTATCCCCTGACCCACGGGAATTTTCACATCATCACGGTGCTTGTCAGTCACCCGGCCCTCTTCCCTGCGTGGATGAAACAAAGACGAGAGGACAGGGGCTTGATCCAGGGCCGCATAGTTTTTAAATCTTACCATGGCGTTTCTCCTATATTCAAAGAGGTTTGATTGATTTTTTCAATTTATTTGCTATCCCTCTCCCCCTGGCAAAGGTAACCGCCGCCCCCACAAAAGCCACCAAAGCGCCAACGACCATTACCCGTTTAAAACTGGCCATAAAATTTACGGCCATGGCCGGGGTATAGCTGTCCAGACCCGCCCCTTGGGTCAAATGGCTAAAAGAGCTGGTGAAAATGGTACCGGCAAGGGCCACCCCCATCACCATGCCCAGATTTCGGGCGGTGGCACTGGCTCCTGCGGCAATTCCCCGCCGGGCCATGGGAACTGCCCCCATGATGGCGGTATTATTGGGAGAGATAAACAGGGCCGTTCCCATGCCGGTAAGACCCATCCGCCACACAAGGGACAAGGTTCCCATTCCAGGTGAAATGAACATGAGCGATACCAACCCCACCCCCAATAATATCATCCCGGAGGAACAGAGAAGCTGTGACCCCAACCGGTCGGACAGCGCACCGGATATCGGAGAAATAACCAATAGAAAAAGAAAGGGCACAATCATGATCCCCCCGGTTCGGGCAGGGGAGAACCCGCAGGGATAGGTCAGAAAAAAGGGCATCATAAAAACAACGACAAAAAGCGCAGCAAATAAAAAGCCCGATGCCGCAAGGGGCAACACAAAAAGCCTAATTTTTAGCAGGCTAAGGTCAAACAAGGGGTGGGCTAAGGTTCGGGAATTGACGATAAACCCCACACAAGCCACACATCCTATTATCAAGCAAAAGGCAAACCGAAAAGAGGAGATCCCCCAGACCGACACCTGTGTCATGCACAAAATAAGACATGAAAGCCCAATGATCATCATGAGACTGCCGACCCAATCCAGGGTTTCACCGGTTCCCCTGCCCCCGGGAATCTTCTTGAGAACAAAAAAACCTGAAATGGTGGCCAAAATCCCAATGGGGATATTAATATAAAAAATATACCGCCAGGAAAAATACTCCAAAAGCACCCCGCCTGCCACAGGTCCCAGAGTCAGACCGGCCGCCACCACAGCCCCCAGCAACCCCAGGGCACGGCCCCGTTGGGCAGTTTCAAACACATCCACAATCAGCGCCGGGGAACAGGCCATGAGCATGGAAGCACCTACTCCCTGGACCACCCGGGCCATTGCCAAAGAAAAAGGAGAGATCGCCATCCCGCAGAAAAAGGAGCCAAGGGTGAACACCAGAAAACCCAGCACATAAATCAAGCGCCGTCCTCTAATGTCTGAAAGCCTTCCAAACGTCAACAAAAGGGAGGACACTGTTAAAAGATAAATCACCACCACCCATTGAATCGTTGAAATATCGGTGGCCATCTCCCCCATGATATAGGGAAGGGCGACATTGACAATACTTGAGTCCAGGGTTGACATAAAGATGGCGACGGCAACCAAAGAGAATATTTTCCATTTTTTTTCTATCATCTTAAGTCAACCCCCCATTCCATTCTTTAGATCTTCCAAAGATTATGTTATATCTAACTGGTTGACAAGAAAAATTTCTAACCGAGGAGACCATGGCCACAATTAAAGATATTGTACTGATCCATCTTGAAGATTCACCGGTTTCTTTTGCCAGGGTGGAAAGTATTTTACCCGATGCAAAAAAAGACTGGTATCAAATTAAATTGCTCATGCTGCAAATTCCCTTACAGGTAGTTACCTGGATTTTAAAAGACGCATACATCAACGGAGATGAGTTTCATATGAACGGTAAGAAAATGAAACTTCAAACCGTTGAGTGCCCGGTTGAAGAGATAGCTCTACATCTTTCCGGGGATACCGGAAAAAATCAGCCAATAGGCGACACAAGCCCTTCTGGACCAGAAGAAACCGAAAATGCCCAAATCATTTCCTTTTCAGACATGAAAAAGAAACGAAAAGACCATGAGCCAGACCCGGGATAAGATTATATCGGCATCCCGAAGAACCGATATCCCCGGATGGTATACCCCCTGGTTTCTGGCACAGATAAAACAAGGCTATTTCACCATCCAAAACCCCTATAATAAGGTAAGCAAAAGAGTGGATGCCAGACCCGAAAGTGTCCATTCCATTGTTTTCTGGTCAAAGAACTTTGGCCCCTTTCAGGATCTTTATGCAGACCAGATCCTCAAAGATATGGGATATCACCTGTATTTTAATTTTACCATTAATTCAAGGAACGCGTGGCTTGAACCTAAACTTCCGGGATTATCGGAAAGACTGAGCCAGGTAAGGCATTTGTGCGAAAAATTTGGACCCGATAAACTCTCCTGGAGATTTGACCCCATTTGTTTTTACAGAATCGAAAACAAAGGGATAGAAAACAACCTGGGCGACTTTACCATGATCGCGGATACCATGGCCGAAATGGGGATTAGCCGCTGTGTCACCAGTTTTTACAATGGGTATAAAAAAATTGAGGCCCGGGTGTCCCATTTATCAACCCGGGGAAACCCCCATGTCTGCTTTATTGACCCGGCAATAGAAAAAAAGCAACAGGTGATCCTGCGAATGGCAACTTATCTGGAACAAAAAAACATTGACTTGCATCTGTGTTGTGAATCATCTGTTTTTCAAACTCTTGGGGAAAAGCCCCATGTTAAACAAAATGCCTGCATAGATGGCAAACACCTTAAACACATTTATGGCGGCACCCCCGAGACCGGGAAAGATTACGGACAACGGTCCAAACTGGGGTGCCAATGTACAAAATCAATCGATATCGGGGCCTATGCCGCCCACCCCTGTTACCATAATTGTTTGTTTTGTTATGCAAACACCGGAATTGATACAAAGATTCGACAAGGCAGATGAAAATGAAAATCAAAGAACTTGAAATTAACGGCAAAACCTTTTTGGCCCCCCTGGCCGGCATCACCAATTTACCCTTCAGGCAACTTGTTAAAGAATGCGGAGGTGCCGTGGTCTGCTCGGAAATGGTCAGCGCCAAAGGGATCTTTTATAATTCCAAAAACACCGTAACACTGATGAATTCAAGGGAGGATGAACGTCCCCTGTCTGTTCAATTGTTTGGAGCAGATCCCGAATCCATGGCCCAGGCAGCCACCTTTGTTCAAGATTTGGGTGTGGCAGATATCATTGATATTAATTTTGGCTGCAGCGTTAGAAAAGTGGTTAAACAAGGGGCAGGCGTTGCCCTCATGAAGGAGCCCAAACTCTTTGAGGCCATTTTAAAAGCGGTGCGAAACGCCACTCATCTTCCCTTTACCATCAAAATCAGGTCTGGCTGGGATCAATCCGGGCACCAGGCCTTTGCCCTTGCCAGGATAGCCCAGGAGATCGGAGTGGACGCCATCGCCGTCCATCCCAGAACTGCCACCCAAGGATTCAAAGGAATTGCGAACTGGGACCATATTCGACAAATCAAGGAAATGCTTACGATCCCTGTCATCGGCAACGGGGATATCACTTGTGTGGAAGACGCGGCCCGGATGTTCTCTGACACAGGCTGTGATGCTGTAATGGTGGGGCGTGCCGCCATGTCCAACCCCTTTCTTCTGGCCCAGATCGAAGCGTATCTGGCCACGGGAGTGTATAAACCAATCACCCCCCGGGAAATATTCCGGAAGATGGAACGCTTGATTGAATTATATCTGGACTATTTTGGTGACCCCCATGCTGCAAAAATGCTTCGGGGAAGGCTTTCCTGGTTTGTGAAAGGATTGCCTGGATGTTCTGCCTTTAGACAAGACCTGGCCCGGATAGAATCATCCGGCCAGGCCATCACCCTCATCCGGGCATATGAAGCCATGGATATTTAAATTATTCTTTTACATATTCCGCAGTGGCCAGGGAACTGACCCCCCCCCTGGGGGTAAATTCTCCAGTAACCTTCATACTTAAAGGGGCGAGCACCCCCACCAGATCATCCAAAATTTTGTTAATAACATGCTCGTAGAACATGCCCACATTTCTGTATTGCAGCAAATAATATTTCAGGGATTTGAGTTCGATAATCTGTGAATCTGGCCTGTAATCAATGGTAATACACCCATTGTCCGGCAACCCTGTCATGGGGCATACAGAAGTATATTCGGGTTGTTTGATCCTGATATCGATACTTCGCTTGGATTTATACGCATATTCAATGGGTTCCAGGACGTCTGTTTTGATTACGTCCGGGGTATCAATTTTAAACGGGGTTTTATATTGTTTATTTTCAATCATCTTGAATCCTTAAAATTTGGTTACACTTTTAATATCTGTCATTTTTCAAGCTGAGAGGATATCATAAAGTACTAATGGTTTCAATTTAATTCATTGGGTTGTATTCGGTGGGCCTTGGAATAGCGACAAACCCCGGCATGGTCGCCCCTGGGGGTAAATCGTAGAAAAAGCTTGACAAAGGAATTTAAAAAAAGGATAACTGTCGAACTCTCATATAATAGCTGTTAGATAAAAATCCCTCAATCTCGCTTTCGATACCACAGGGTTTAATTTCTAAGTAATAACATTGTCAGACACGATCATTTCCGCTGGCATTATATACGTCCCAAGGAGGATATTAATTAAATGAACGACTTTTTGCAAAGCCTTCGTAACGGTCAGGCTGAAAAACCGCGCACCCCAAAAACGCGCAAAAACGCTGACAACTCTTTTCAATACACAAACAACAACAGATTCTCGACCTATGGTCAGGGATATCAAAACACCCGCAGCCCTAATATGAAACGGCAAATGCCCCAGGGCATGCCGCACCAGGGAGGGAATCATGCTCCAGCAGAAGACCCGAACATAACCTTGCTTGCCGATATTCTGGATAATCTTACCAATCATGTGGAGACCATGGTAAAAAATCAGGAATACATGGTAAATATCCAGGAAAGAACGGCAGATATGCTGGAGCGTCAAGCCAATGCCATTGAACGGATTGTCGTCCATTTAAACCTTACCCCGGAAATGGAAGATCTATCACAACCGGCATTTGAGAATCATTATGTGACCTCCCGGGAACCCAATGACGACATTGATGATGACAACATCGGCAACGAATGGGTAGAACCCACACCCCCTGCTGTTAAGCCCATTGCCAAGCCCATTGCCAAGCCTGTGGCAGTCCCTGTGGTTCGGGAGGCCAAAAAAATCCTGGTTAACCCTGAAATCGAAAAGCCAGTCAGCAAACCGGTTCTCAGAAAACGCAGAAAAATAGTGGGAAAAGAAATCCTAGCGCCCAGGGCAGAAATTGCACCAAAAGCAGAAGTTGCGTCAAAAGCAGGAATTACGCCCAAAGCAAAAGTTGCGCCAAAAGCCACCAAAAAACTGAAAGCAGCAAAAACATCCACTCCGATTGACACAAAGCTGATGCCCCGGGACAAAGTCATGGGTATCATCCAAAGCATGCGGGATGAAGGTGCTACATTTGATCAGGTTGCCCAACGCCTGGTTGATTTGGGACAGCCGACGTTTTCAGGCCGGGGTGAATGGCATGCCCAGACTATCCACAGGCTCTGCAGCAAAAAATAACACCAGACCGATTACCAAAACCGATTGATTGACAAGATCGGATTAGTGATAAAAAAACAGCGAAGAAAGCAAATGCTTTTTTCGCTGTTTTGTTTACACCCTGTTTTTTCTATGCTCTGTTTTTTCTACTTCTTTATGCGCTCCATATATCCTTCCCATTCAGAGGGCAGCAAATAACTTTTTTGGGTATTGCACTCTTTACAGCAGGGAACCAGATTAAATTTTTCAGACTTGCCTCCCCGTCCAATGGGGATAATATGATCCATGGTCAGCTCGGCGGGAGGAAAATGCGCGTTACAATAATGGCAGATACCATTGGATCGCTTGCGCTTCCACCACTGGCTTGCCCTTATTTCCCTGGCCCGGGCCCGTTCCTTTTTTAAAACCGACTCATCTACAGGGCCAATGTAAAAATCCACTGATCTTTCCACGGTTGTTAGTACCCGAACTCGTTCAGGGCTCTTGCATTGCTGATCCAGTCCTTGGTCACCTTAACAAACAGTTTGAGCAGCACCTTTGACCCGGTCATCTTTTCAATATCGATTCTTGCCTTTGTGCCGATTTGCGTGAGCATACTGCCCTTTTTCCCGATGATAATCCCCTTTTGGGAATCCCTCACCACATGAATACTGGCATGGATGACAATAAGCTTTTTTTCCACATCAAAGGCATCCACAGTGACCGCACTGGAATAGGGAATTTCCATACCGGTCAATCGAAATACCTTTTCCCGGATAATCTCTTTGACCATGAATTTTTCAGACACATCGGTGAAGGTTTCCTCGGGGTATAGCCGATCCCCAATCGCCAGGGAAGACTCTACTTCCTCCAGCAACTGGTCCACCTGGATATTATTTTTAGCCGATATGGGGATCACCGATTTAAAGTCAAACAAATCCTTAAATTCTTCCACCAGGGCAAACACCTTGGCTTTTTTGGCGATGTCGACTTTATTCAGGGCCAGAATAACCGGTTTTCCCGCCTTACTTAACTGGGAAATAATTATTTTTTCTGCGGAAAAATTCCTGGAGGAAGCATCCACCATAAACAACACCACATCCACATCAACCATGGCCAGCATGGCCTGGTCCACAATTCGCTTGTTTAAAAGCGTGGTGCTTTTGTGAATTCCCGGGGTATCCATAAAAATAATCTGGGAATTGGGGCGGTTCACAATTCCTAGGATTCGATCCCGGGTGGTCTGGGGTTTTTTCGAGGTAATGGAAATTTTTTGACCCAGCACCTGGTTCAGCAGGGTGGATTTACCTGCATTGGGTGCCCCGATAATACCTACAAATCCCGAACGTGTTTCTTCTTTCATAACATTGCCTTTATTCATTATGCCAGTCGATGAGATGATTGATTTCATCTAAAACCGCTTCCCTGCCCTGACGGGTTTTGGTTGAGAAAAGGATGACTCCCTGCTCTTCCCGTTTCAACTGGGAACAGATGGCAGCACGCCTTTTTGCCTGCTTTGTTTTGGACAATTTGTCCGCTTTGGTCAATATGATCAAATATGGGGTTCCATGGGATTGGAGCCTTGCAACCAGATCAAACTCCTCTTTTCCCGGATCCCGGCGGATATCAATGAGCAGGATCAACCCCATAAGGCTTTCCCGCTTGGTTAGATATAACTCCACCATGGGTTGCCACTGGGCCCTGATTGTTTTGGACACCTTGGCATACCCGTACCCGGGCAGATCCACAAAGGAAACCTCCCCATTGACCAGAAAAAAATTGATCAATTGGGTACACCCTGGCTTGGAACTGGTTTTCACCATGTTTTTACGCTGGATCAATGTATTGATCAGAGAGGATTTCCCCACATTGGAACGACCGGCAAAGCCAATTTCCGGAAAATCGTATTCTGGATACTGATCCGGCTTGACCGCACTTTTTACAAATTCAACTTCTTTTATTTTCATAGGTTTCTTTAACCGTGTGGTTCATTAACCACAATATTCTTTTAAATAGGTTTCCATCCGGTCCATGCCGATGGTCAGGTTCTCCATGGAATTTGCATAGGAAAACCGCAAATACCCTTCCCCATTGGCACCGAAATCAATCCCCGGCGTCACACCGATGTGGACTTTGTCCAGGATATCAAAGGCAAGGGAATAGGAATCATTGGAAATATGCTTGGCATTGACAAAAACGTAAAAAGCGCCGGTGGGTTCCACTTTTATTCCAAACCCCATGGCCTTAAGCCGACCAATCACATATTTCCGACGGGTATTATAGACTTGCCGCATCTCATCTGTTTCTTTCTTTGCATCTGTCAGGGCAGCAACCCCCGCCAGCTGGGTCACGGAATTGGCGCAGATAAAAAAATTCTGCTGGAGCACCTGCAATGGCCTTACAAAATGCGGCGGGGCAATCAGATACCCCAGGCGCAGCCCGGTCATGGCAAAAAGTTTGGAAAATCCGTTCAACACAAACGCCTTGTTCGTAAACTCCAGTATGGAATGCTCCTGGCCCTCATATACCAACCCATGGTAGATCTCATCTGAAATCACATAGAGCCCATGGGCGCTTGCCACCGCCACAATTTCCTTCATCCTCTCTTTAGGGATCACGTTTCCTGTGGGGTTGGAAGGGGAATTTATGAATATGGCCTTGGTCCTGGGGGTGATAGCAGCCTCAATGGCTTCGGGGGTATAAACAAACCCCTCCTCCTCAACCACCTTTACCGGAACGGCAACCCCCTGAACATAGTTGATAAAGTTGGCATAACAGGCATAGTGGGGATCAGAGATAATGATTTCATCCCCGGGGTCCACCAATGCGGAAAAGAGCAGAAGCATGGCAGGAGAGGTTCCCGAAGTCACCAAAATCTGCCCGGGATCAACCATCGTACCATAGGTGTCTTTGTGATATAAGCTTATGGCCTCCCGAAGACGAATATCCCCCAAACTGTGGGTATAGCAGGTTTCATTTTGGGAAATGGCCTCAATACTGGCCCGATTGACACACTCGGGCACATTAAAATCAGGTTCCCCAATTTCCATGTGCACCACATCAATCCCCTGGGCTTCCATCTTGTGGATTTTTTCCAGGATATCCATCACAATAAAGGGGGTAATAGTTGAACATCTCTTTGCAACCGACATTTTACAACACCTTGTTCAAAGGATATTCAATAATGCCTTCAGCGCCTTCCTTAAGCAGCTGGGGAATCAGATCCCTGACAAGATCCGTCTCGACGATAGATTCCACTGCGAACCAGTCCGATTGGTACAAGGGTGAAACGGTGGGACCCTTGAGGCTGGGCAACAGGGAAACGATTTTGGCGATTTTATTTTCCGGCACATTCATTTTAATTCCCACCAACTTGTCAGCCACCAGAGCGGCCTGGAGCAACAGGGCGATCTGCTCGATCTTTTCGCGTTTTTTGGGATCTTCCCAGGCTTTTTTATTGGCAATGAGCTGGGTATTGGTTTCCATAACAACGTGGATTACCCGCAGATTATGGGCCCGGATGGTGCTCTCGGTTTCCGTGATTTCAACAATGGCATCGGCAAGACCCGATACGATTTTAGCTTCGGTGGCCCCCCAGGAAAATTTTACATTTACATCAATCTTCCGCTCCGCAAAAAAACGCTTGGTAAACTGAACCAATTCCGTTGAAATGGTTTTGCCGGCCAGGTCCTCAAGGGTTTTGATGGGAGAATCATTTGCCACGGCAATAATCCACCGGGCAGACCGAGCGCTAACCTTGGAATAAATAAGATCTGCGACAACATGAACATCAGATTCATGCTCCGCCACCCAGTCAAGACCGGTCAGGCCCGCATCAATAACACCGGTTTCAACATTGATGGACATTTCCTGGGCACGGCACAGGGCACATTCAATGGCGTCATCGTTAATATCGGGAAAATAACTTCTGCCTTCCACACCAATTTTCCAACCAGACCGCCTGAACAGATCAATCGTCGCATTCTGGAGACTGCCTTTGGGGATTCCTAATTTGATTATTTTTTCCATTATTTATATACCTTGTCTATTTATATACCACATCAGGGTCAAAAACCCTTTTGCCCACAATTTTCAATTCATTATTTTCAACACGCTTGAAAAAACAACTTTTATAGCCTTTATGGCAGGCGGCACCGCCCACCTGTTCCACCTTTAAAAGGATGGTATCATGGTCACAGTCCACCCGGATTTCTCTCACATGCTGGACATGCCCGGATGTTTCCCCTTTTTTCCAAAGAGTTTGTCTGGAACGAGAAAAATAGGTTGCCTTACCGGAAGCAAGCGTTTCATCAAAGGATGCCTGACTCATATAGGCAAGCATCAAAACTTCTCCTGTGTCGCAGTCTTGGGCAATGGTGGGGATCAACCCCTCGCACTTTTTAAAATCAAGCTCAAAATCAGGTATCACCATAACGAACTATTATTCCTTTATATTCATAGCATTAAACCTTTTCAACTAACCTTTTCCCATAAAAAAGTCAATTTTTATATATTTGATCAAGCGGGCATTTATATTGCCATCCGAACCGTTATCTGTTAATAAGCTATTGAAAATAGTCAATTCTAATAAAAAACCCAAGGTGTTATGGCAAATATAAAAAGCAAATCCGAAGTTCTGAAAAAAAGAGAAAAAAAGGGAAAAAAAAGCCTGGTACTCACGTTTTTTAAATGGAGCCTTATCGGATTTACCATACTGGGTATTCTTGGGGGCGCCGGGGTCATCGGACTCTTTGTTTACCTAAGCCAGGACCTGCCTAAGATAAACACCTTGAACGATTACCGCCCGGCAACGGTTACCTCAGTGTTTTCAGATGACGGGCGCAAAATCGGAGAGTTTTACAAAGAGAGACGGATCGTCATCCCCCTTTCCCAGATGCCAAAAAATCTTATAGATGCCTTTGTGGCAGCCGAAGACTCCAGATTCAGAACCCATCCGGGAATTGATATCCAGTCCATTATCAGGGCTTCCATCAAAAACTTCCAAGCCGGCACGGTTGTCCAGGGGGGTAGCACCATCACCCAGCAGGTGACCAAATCATTTTTGCTAACCCCGGAAAGAACCTTTAAACGAAAAATAAAAGAGGCGATGCTGGCCTACCGGATTGAAAAAAAGTTTTCCAAGGACGAAATCCTCTACCTGTATTTAAATCAGATTTATCTGGGACATGGTGCCTATGGGGTGGAAGCGGCCTCGGAGAACTATTTTGGTAAGCACACCAAAGACCTGAGCCTTGCAGAATGCGCCATGTTAGCAGGGCTTCCCCAGGCCCCGAGCCGATATTCCCCCTTTCGATTTCCAGACCGGGCCAAACAGCGGCAGATATACACCTTGAATCGGATGAAAGAAGAGGGAATGATCTCCAACCTTCTCGTAACCGAAGCCATTGACCGAAAACTGGACATCAAACCCCGGAAGAACTGGTTTATCGAACGGGTCCCCTGCTATACCGAACATGTCCGGCGGTATGTGGAGAAAAAATATGGAGAAGATTCCCTTTACAACCAGGGACTCCAAATTCACACAGCCGTCAATATTGAATTACAAAAAATCGCCAGAGATGCCGTTGGGAACGGATTAATAGCACTTGACCAGCGTACCGGTTACAGAGGCCCCATTAAAAATATTGCAGCCCTTCAGATGGAAAGTTTTTCCAGGGCAATTGCAGAACAGATCAATAGTAATCTTCTTGAAAAAGAAAATATCTACCAGGGCGTGGTCCTTTCCGTGGATGATGAAAACAAGATAACCCACATACGCGTCGGGGATTTCCACGGACTCATCCGATTAAACACCATGACCTGGGCGAGAACACCGGACCAGGAGGTTGCCTATTACGAAGCTAAGGTCAAAAAACCGTCCCAGGTATTTAAATCAGGGGATGTCATCCTGGTTAAGGTGCTCAATAAGTCATTGGAAGACAATGCCTATGAATTTAGTCTGTATCAAGAGCCCATTGCCCAATCTGCTCTGTTAAGCATTGAAGCGGAAACAGGACAGGTAAAAGCCATGATCGGGGGAAGGGATTACAGTAATAGCCAGTTCAACCGGGCATACCAGTCCCGGAGGCAACCAGGATCTGCTTTCAAACCCATCATCTATGCCGCAGCCCTGGACAAGGGATACACCGCAGCCAGCGTGATTGTGGATTCTCCCGTTGTTTTTGAAGATAAGAAAAGGGATTTTGTGTGGAAGCCCAGGAACTACAAAGAAAAATTTTATGGGGACACCCTTTTCAGGGAAGCCCTTGTCCATTCACGGAATGTGGTCACCATCAAAATCCTCCAGGATATCGGCATTGACTATATTATTGATTATTCCCGAAAAATGGGTATCAGCTCTGATATCAGCCACGATTTGTCCATTGCCCTGGGGTCCTCGGGCGTGTCCCTCCTGGAACTGGTCAATGCGTATTCTGTTTTTTCAAATCTGGGATATTTAATTGAACCAGTTTTTATCACCAAAATCTATGACCGGGATGGAAACCTGCTGGAATCATCCAAGCTTGTCCGAAAAAAAGTAATAGATATGAGCACCGCCTATATCATGACCAACATCATGGAAAGTGTCGTAAAATCAGGAACGGGTAGGCGGGTGAGGGCTTTGAAACGGCCGGTGGCAGGGAAAACCGGAACCACCAACAATTTGATGGATGCTTGGTTTATGGGGTATACCCCCCGATACACCACCGGCGTTTGGGTGGGTCTTGACCAGAAGGCACCCCTGGGAAAAGGAGAGACCGGTTCCAGGGCAGCCAGCCCCATCTGGCTTGACTATATGCAAAACGCATTGAAAGGCAAGCCAACCCTCACCTTTAATGTACCCGAAGGAATTGTATTCGCCAAAATTGATGCCAAAACCGGATTACTGCCCATCGAAGAGTCTGAAAAAACTATTTTTGAATGCTTCAAGGAGGGAACCATCCCCAGGGAGTATACCACAAAACCCAATGCTGCTGGGTTCGAGGGACTCTTCAAGGAAGGGATCTAAAAGATACCCCCAAGGGGTATCAGCCCCATCAGTCCAGCAGCACATCAGGCCCGGGCAAGATCCTTTCTGACATCCACCTGGCCTTCCAGGAGGCTTTCATCGGTCTGGACGGAGAATAAAATCCCGGGATAGGCATTTTTCAATTTTATAAGATTATAGTTTTTGTCCCCCCGAAGGCGAGATTCAAACCGGGGATGAATCCCCAAAAGAATATGGGTTTCCAAATTCGTTCGGCAGATCTCGTCAAATGGTTCAAGGATTTGGCATACCTGGTCCCTTACCTGGTCATATACAAGGGCGGAGAAGACCAGATGACCAAAGGCCGGATGCCATGGCCCTGCCAATACCAGGGATCTGTCCTCCATCATTTCACTGGCCTGGAGACCCATGCGGATGACGGTCACATTTGCACGAGTTAGGATTTTGAACATCTCTTTTACCAGATCCACACTCTGATCCAGCCCCAGAGGAGAATAGCGACCCTCTTGATACCATTTGGCCAAGGGACTGCCCTCGAGCACCATCAGGGGATAAATCCTGGCCACATCCGGTGCCAGAGCAGCCACCTGCCTGGTACTGGAAAGAAGGCTCTCCTCGCTGTCCCCGGGAAGCCCCACCATCAACTGGACCCCCACCTGAATATTTCGTGCCTTCAACAGTTCAATAGCCCGGCACGTATCCTGACGGGTATGACCGCGATTGGCTTGTTTCAATACGGCATCGTTCATGGATTGAACGCCCAGTTCAACCAGGCAAATCCCATAGGTTGTAATCAGGTCAAGTCGTTGCTCGGTAATGGTATCGGGTCGTGTGGAACAACGGATCCCATGGATGATATGGTTCTCGATGTAAGGGCGGATTTGCTCCAACAACCGGATAATCGCAGAATCGGGAAGACCCAGGAAATTCCCCCCGAAAAATGCCAGTTCCACCCGGGAGCGATTGGCCTTGTAGCCCAGGTATTGATCTATGATTTTATCAATTTCTTCTGAGTCGGGCAGGCAGTGTTTCTGACTGGTAATGATCGCTTGATTACAGAAGGCACACTGGTGGGGGCAGCCTGAATGGGGGATAAAAACGGGAATGACCAGTGGGGATTGCATACCGAAGCTCTAACCCTTTGAACCCTGCACGACCTTAAGAACATTTCTGGCAGAATCCTGCTCAGCCGCTTTTTTGGTCTTGCCCACACCCATGGCCTTGATATCAGCCAATTCCAGGCAGATCTCAAAGGTTTTATCATGGTCAGGCCCGATCTCTTTTACCACGGTATACCGGGGGGTTGTCCCAAATCTCTCCTGGGCATACTCCTGAAGGGAACTTTTATAATCCAACGGTTGAAAATCAAACAAGGCCGCCTGAATGGCTTCTTGAAAAATCGCGGCTACCACTGGATGGGTTTTATCAAACCCAGCATCCAAATATACAGCAGCAATGACTGCCTCAAACGCATCGGAGAGAATTGAATTTTTATCCCTCCCACCGGAAAGGGACTCACCCTTGCCCAGGTGTATAAATCGCCCCAAATCAATACTGCGGGCCATATCCGCAAGGCCTGGCTCGCTGACAAGGTTTGACCGAAGCTTTGACAGCTCTCCTTCTTTTTTGGACGGACTTTTTTCCATGAGAATATGTCCGATACAAAGGCCCAGGACGGCATCCCCCAGAAATTCTAGGCGCTCATTGTCACAATGGCAACTCTCCTGATTCTCATTCACGTAGGACCTATGCCACAGGGCATTGACCAAAAGGGAGCGGTCATTAAACATATATCCAAGATTTTTCTCCAGGATATCCAGGCGGGATTGGGCATTAAGGCGGGCAAGTTGTTGGGTCAGCGCTCTGAAAACGGAATAATCAATTTTAAGATTATCCTTGCCACGGCCCAGAGCAACCCCTTGGTTAAACTTACCATGGAAATCAGATCCACCGGTTGCCAAAAGTTTTCTGTCCCGGGCAAGGGCATTCAAATATTCTTGTTTTTGGGGGTCGTGGTCTGTGTAAAAAACTTCAATCCCCTGGAGACCAAATCCCACCAAAACATCCACAAACCCCTCAAGCCCCCGGGAGTAATTAAACTCCAGCAGACCTGGATGGGCCAACACGGGCAGCCCCCCCGCATCCAGAATAATTTGGATGGCCTCTTCACAGGAGATCTTAAATTTTTCCACATAGGCGGGTTTGTCTTTACCAAGATAGGTGTCAAAGGCCTCGCGAAAACTTTTGACAACCCCCTTTTCTTTCATTAACTCTGCGATATGGGGACGCCCGGTCTGATCCGCACCAAACCTTTCCGCAACTTCGGCCAGACTGATATCAACCCCCAGATGCTGTAATTTTTCAATAATCTTTGGGTTTCGCTCTTCCCTTGATTGGACCGCTTTTTTCAAAACCTGGTTCAGGTCAACATCATAAACGGAGAATCCATACCCCAACAAATGAACACTGCCGATACCTTTAAAGGGGTCGGGGGGTTCACAGGAAATTTCTACTCCGGAAATGAATTCGATGGGGTATAGGGAAAGATAATTTAAGATTTCTTTGACTCCGGCGATGGAATCATGGTCGGTTAAAGAAATGGCCCGGACACCTGTATCCTGTGCCAGGACCAATATCTCACGGGGAGAAAAAGAGCCGTCCGAAGCCGTTGAGTGTATATGCAGATCAATCAAAACGCCAACACTCGGCACCGGTTAAATTCCAAGTGCTTTCTCCATATCCTCTTCCCGGGTTTTACAATCAATACATTGGGTCGTCACCGGCCTTGCCTTGAGACGCTCAATGGAAATATCTTCTTCACAGGTATCGCACCGTCCAAATGTTCCGTTTTCAATTCGAACAAATGTTTTTTTAATTTTTTTAATTAATTTATGCTCACGATCCCGGATGCGAAGCTCAAAACTTCTTTCTGCCTCATGGGAGGCTCGATCCGTGGGGTCGGCAAAATTTTCAATGGGCTGGGTCATCCCAGTAACGGTACCGTCTGCATGGGAAAGCAGTTCTTCAAGCCTTC
>JAFLJU010000525.1 GCA_022712835.1 Desulfobacteraceae bacterium | reverse complement strand
TCAAATAAAACATATTTCAGAACCTGCGCCTGGAAAATTTCAAGACCATCTGTTGGTTGGACTTTCGATTCTTGAATAAAGGGAATGCCCAACAAGTGGCACAAGGATAACATGCCATTTCCAATTGATTTCGCCCCTCCGCCGATTTTTCTCGAAAGTTTTTATTACGATATGAAAACATTTTATTCAAAAAAAATCAGTCGGCTAAAAAATAAGCCTTGACATGGAAGCGGGTTCCCCAGTAGATGTTTAGGGGAACGTCCAAAAAAAAATCAAACCAGGAATGATAACTATGACGGATTCACTAAAACCCAAAACCCGGGTTTCCGAATTTCTTCCCTATGTGGTACCTTTTTTCGTCTTTGCAGGCTTCACATACCTGGTACCTGTATTCAACCTATCCAAAGCACTGGTATATCCAGCCAAAACATTGTCTGTGATGGCCCTATTATTTTTCTACTGGCCCAGATTCAAGCATGAAATCAAAGTGACGCTTGATTTAAATGCTGTGATGGCCGGGATAGCTGTTTGTATAATCTGGATAGGGTTTGAAAATTTTTATCCTAAAATTGGCCCTGAAGCCGGTTTTAACCCCTTTGAACTGGCCCAGGGCCCCCAAGTGTATCTTCTCATGGCAAGCCGCCTATTTGGAGCGGTTCTGATCGTACCGGTCATGGAAGAATTATTCTGGCGGTCTTTTGCGTTACGATTTCTCATTGACACCAATTTTACACGATATTCCCTTGGTACCTTCACCTGGTTTTCTTATATTTTTGTTTCCCTAGCTTTTGGAATGGAACACCAACGGTGGTTACCTGGAATTTTTGCAGGTCTCATATATGCACTGCTTCTCTATCAGAAAAAAAATCTATTTTCCCCCATCCTGGCCCATGCTGTGACCAATTTTTTTCTCGGTATTTATGTCATTGTTAACAATGAATGGGGATTCTGGTAGACATACGGACAATCTGTCTTGATTTATGGTGTTTGGAAATTGCAAAACCCTGTTGGAAAAAAATATAGACCCTCTGGAGAAGTTGCCCAATTGCTGTTTTTGGAGAATATACTTTGACTTTTTCTTTTATAATATGGTAATTTATGGAACACTTTTTAAAATTTCACCAATAAGTTAAATTGATATTTATTATTTGTCATGGTTGGTTTGGAGAGGTTGACCAATAGATTAGTAAATAATAGACAAAATAGATTAGTAAATAATAGACAAAATATATTAAGATAATTTATATTATAAATCTTATTATTTTTCTAAAATCTATTTTACGCAATGGATCTTATGCAACGGTTCTTGCAATGGTCCTTGCAATGTTTTCCCCAATGGATAGTCACCATATCAATACGACAACGTGAGGAGGCGTCATGAATGATTTTTTGAGAAACCTAAGAAGCTCCAGTAAAAAGGATGTTCAACCGCCAAGAAAAAATCTTGACGGTAATTATTATCAGAAAACCGATAGCGACAGAAGGATACAAAACGACAGAAGGACCACCAGCGATTTCGCTAATTTTGAAGGTTTTGCACAGCAATTGGGGCATGCTCTGCCGGAGATACTTGAAAACACGACTGCGCTGACGGATCAGGTTGAAAGAATGGCCGCAACCAACGAATTGATGGCAGAAGCCAAAATCAGACAATGCAATGCCGTTACCGACTTTTTCAACACACTGAACAAAATGATATCTGCCCCACCACCAGCAAATTTCTCTGAAAATGGTTCCCAGAAAATCACCACCAGTTATGCATCGGGAACTCATTACACAAAAGACGACATCCTGTCCACCATCCAAAACATGCGTGATCAGGGGGCCACCTTTTCAATTATTGCGGATTATCTCAAAGAAAAGGGCATGCCAACCTTTTCCGGTAGAGGAGAATGGCATGCCCAGACAATTCACAGGCTTTGTAAATAAACTTATTTTACCTTCATGCCCTGGATGATAATTTTAAAAGCGGTTCTTAACGTAGACCGGACAAAATCTTTTTGGTCGTTCAACAAACGTTTGGAATCCACCCAGAGGACAACTCCTGCATAGGAACCCCAGATAACATCGGCCATGGCTGCAGGATGTTCATCGATAAATACACCGGTGTCAATTCCTTCTTTCACCACGGTAATGATGGCGCCATGGGCCTGGGAAGAATATTTTTTCAACTGTTGCATGACTTCATCAGAAAGATTCTGTAAAGTTTCTCCGGACTGCAGGTGAAACAAATTGATCAAAATATTGGGATCATAATCATACACAGCAATAAACACATCCCGAAATTTCTCAATTTTTTCCTCAACCGATATGTCCTGTTCCACGACTTGTTTTATTTCACCACCCAGGTGTTTTAGGATATTGATCGACAAAGAGGTGTGAAGTTCCTCCTTGTTTTTGAAATACAGATACAGGGTACCTGGACTTAACTCCGCCACAGAAGAAATCTCCTCCATGGTGGCACTGTTAAATCCCTTGGCAGAGAACACCTTTCGTGCCGCAGTAATAATGTCTTCTCGTCTTTGTTCTTTTTCCCGTTGTTTACGTTCATGTATACCCATATTTACCTCTTTATTTTTTGAATATGATTCATAAACTGTATATATACATGGATAAATACAAAAATCTAAAAAAAATCGCAAGGGAAAGATGCCTTTTTTATGATTTAATCATATTTCTGATTTATTTCATGAGCATTTTCCGCTTTTTGTATTCCCATTTATCCTTTTTTTTACTATCATGGCGTGGAGATAAAAAATCCCATAAACTAGAAACCGTTAAACTCAACGGAGAATTATATTATGTCAAAAACTACCTATTGGGCCGACAGCTATGTGGAAAAACTTTCCACTGCCAAGGATGCTCTGCAGTGTATTCGTCCGGGACAGCGCGTTTTTATCGGATCCTCCTGCGGGGAACCCCAGCACCTTGTCAATGAGCTGTCGCTATCATCTGCCCGTTTTACGGACCTTGAAATCGTACGACTTCTAAGCATTGAAAGCGGCCCCTTAACCCTGATTGCCAATAAGTCCCATTCCCAGCAATTCAATATTCGCTCGTTTTATCTGGGGTCTGCCTCACCCAAATTGATCAGCAAAAACCAGCGGTTTATCACCCCCATTAATCTGTCCCAGATTCCCAGATTGTTTAAATCAGGCCTGATGCCATTGAACGCAGCCTTGATTCAGGCCTCCCCCCCGGATGATTTCGGCTGGATGAGCCTTGGGGTATCCGTGGATATCACGTTGGCTGCCTGCGAATCCGCGGATATTGTTATCTGCCAAGTGAATCCGAACATGCCCAGAGTTTTGGGTAGAAGTTTTATCCATGTCAATGATGTGGACTATATCGTTGCACACGAAGAAGAACTGCTCACCATCAACCCCATGCCGGAACTGGAAACCGCCAATATCATTGCCAAACATATCTCACGACTCATTGATGACGGATCTACACTCCAGACAAGTCTGGGCGTCACCAATGAAGCCACCATGGTCTGCCTGGCACAAAAAAATGATATCGGCATTCATTCACAATATCTTACCGACAGTATCATGCGACTATTCTCCATGGGAGTTGTGACCAACAAAAGAAAAGGATTTAACAATGGAAAACTCGTTGCAGGAAGTGCCGTGGGGACCAATCTGCTCTACGAATTCCTCGATGACAACCCTTCAATAGAATTCCATCCATCCGATTATATAAATAACCCTGCCATTATTGCCAGGCACAATTCCATGGTCTCTTTGAATACGGCAATGGCCATCGATCTTACCGGCCAGGTGGCGGCAGATGCCCTCCCCTACAATAATTATACCGGAATAAATGGGTTACTTGATTTTACCAGGGGAGCTGCCATGTCTGAAAATGGCAAATCGATTCTTATGATGACCTCCACCTGTGACCATGGCAGACAAAGCCGAATTGTGCCTTGTCTCACGGACCCGGTGGTGGTTCCCCGGGGGGATGTCCAGTTGATTGCTACGGAATACGGAGTTGTAAACCTGTTTGGAAAAACCCTCCAGGAAAGAGCCTTGGCCCTTATCAGTATTGCCCATCCCGATTTCAGGGACGAGTTATTCTCCAAGGCCAAAGAACTGGACCTGATTGACTCAGAACGCAAGTTCAAGCAGGCCACCAAGGGGGTCTATCCTGTCAAATATGAACAGATTATCGAAATCAATGGAATTCCCATCACCTTTCGGCCTGCCAAGCCTGTGGATCAAAGGGGCGTCCAGGAACACTATTATACCATGAACCGGGGGGATATTGTCTCTCGGTTTTTCCACGAGAAAAAAAGCTTTGTCCACGATCAGATTGAAACCACCTATGAGATTGACTATGTCAATGACCTGACCATTGTGGCCACCATCGGAGAATTGGGGTTTGAGAAGATCATTGCCGTGGGTGAATATTTCCGCAACACCATCATCAATATGGCAGAAATTGCATTTTCCGTATCCCGGGAATACCAGAGTATGGGAATTGCCCAGATTCTCCAGGCAAAACTTGCCATGGCAGCCAAAGACAATGGAATAAAAGGGTTGATCGCCTACACCTCCCCCCAGAACAAGGGGATGATCCGCCTTTTTAACAAGCTTCCCTATAGTATCTCTTCTGAAAAGGACGATGACATGATTATCCTTAACTGCCTGTTTGCAGAACCCCTGGACAAGGAAAAGGCGGACAAGGATTCCAAAACCGCCACGGGGTAAAGCAAAAAAAATATAGGAAAGGATAACCGGGGGAAATTTTAGTGCAAAGAAAGAGCCCATGCTTATGATCATGGGCTCTTTCTTTTTGATTTTCAGCCGAGGTTTTATTTTTGCGTGAGCAAGGCCACTGATTCTATGTGATAGGTATGAGGAAACATATCCACAGGGGTGATTTCCACCACCTCATAACGAACAGCCAGCATTTCAAGATCCCGGGCCAAGGTGGCGGGATTACAGGACACATACACAATTTTCGGGGCATTAATCGCCAGCACCTGGCTGACCACATCCTTGTGCATTCCCACCCGGGGCGGATCAATAATGATCACATCCGGTATATGGGGAAGTGTTGGCAGCACATCCTTTATGTCCCCTTCAAAAAACTCACAATTTTCAACCCCGTTCAATTGGGCGTTCTTTTTGGCATCAATGACCGCAGAGGGAACAATCTCAATTCCATAAACCTTTTTGGCTTTCTTTGATAACCAAATGGGAATGGTACCGGTGCCGGAATATAAATCCAAAACCGTCTGATCCCCTGTGAGATCAGCATACTGGGCCACCTTGGCATATAGTTTTTGACAGGTTCTTGTATTGGTCTGGAAAAAAGAGTTGGCTGATATTTCAAAGCTAAAATCGCCCAATTTTTCCGTAATGAAATTATCCCCATGGATCAGGATCTCTTCTTTATCGTTGGCCACCCCGGATTTTGAATCTGTGATATTGTTGAGAATGCTGGTAATATTGGGATATTTTTGTGCCAGCAATTCTCCCAATTTTGATACCACAGATAAATTTTTATCCCGGGTGATAATATTGACCATCCACTCATCTTTTGCCACTGAATGGCGCACCATGAGAAATCGCCAAAACCCTTCATGGGTTTTAAGACCATAGGCTGGCAGTCCGGATTCCAGGATAAAAGCCCTTACATCCTCCAAAATCTTATTTCCCATGTCCGGCATGATTTCACACTGCTTGATATCAATGACCTTGTCAAAGGTGCCGGGCACATGGAGGCCGATACCAAATCCTTTTTTGATGGTCTCATCCTCAAGTTCTTCAGGCATCAGCCAGCGCTGGGTAGAACAGGAAAATTCCATTTTATTCCGATACCCGAATATCGGATCAGAAGGAATCACATCTGTGACCGGAACCCCTTGTAACCTGCCGATGTGCTCAATGGATTCAGTGACATGTCTTTTTTTATATTCCAGCTGAAGCTCATAGGGCAACTCCTGCCATTTACATCCACCACAATAATTACAATACCGGCATCTGCCCTCCTGACGAAGCTGTGAAGGTTTCAAAATCCGGATCAGTTTTCCTTCGGCCCAGGATTTTTTCTTTTTGCTTATTTTTACAAAGACCGTATCACCGGGCACGCACCGATCGATAAACACGGGAAATCCATCGGGTTTTGCAAGCCCCTTACCACCAAAGGCCAGGTCAATTATTTCAAGTTCATAGGTTTTTCGTTTGCTGATAGACATATTTAAATTTCATCTTTTAAATTTATATGAAAGAACCAATCAACTTAGCGGATTCTTTCATGTATTGTTGTGGGGGCCCATGGAAATCCTTGGGCGGCCCATGGCCGTTATTGGAAATATTTTATTTTCAAAACTTGATATCATACGCGTTTAATGACATAAATACAAGGATGAAAACCACTATAAAAAATATCGACTTCGCGATTGAAGGACATACCCTCAAAGGAATTCTCCATCTTCCAGAAACAAACGCCCCCCCCCTGGTGGTGGGATCCCATGGCCTTGAAGGTAGCAAGGCATCTGCCAAACAAAAGGTGTTATCCCGACTCTTACCGGCAAACGGCGTTGCTTTTTTCAGGTTTGATCATAGGGGCTGCGGTGACAGTCAGGGAAATTTCTTAACAGATACCTCCCTTGAAAAAAGAACCCAAGATTATATTGGGGCTGTCCGCCATGTTATGGATTTAAATCTCACATCAAAAAGATTGGGACTCTTTGGATCCAGCATGGGAGGTGCCACCTGTATCAACGCCTGGGAATCTCTTGACGGGCTTGGGATAAATATTTGCGGTGGGGTTTTATGCTCGACCCCGGTCCAAAGTAGGACCATCCAAAACATTCCCGTCCATGCCAATGGAAACCGACCGGCCCTCCCCTTAAGTTTTTTTGAAAAAAATCTTCTGTTTAATCTCCTGGACAAATCCTGTGCCCTTCACCATGTATTAATTTTCCATGGCGATGCCGATGAGGTTGTACCCGTAGACAATGCCCATGATATTTATACCCATATGCAGTCCCCTAAGCAAAAGATCATCCACACAAAAGGGGATCACCAGATGAGTTCCAAGACACACCAGGCCGATTTTGCCAGGCAAGCTGTGGATTGGTTTCAAGGTATTTTTAATCCTGTCATTTAAAAATCATTATTTTGCTTTTACCCATGAAGATCAATCTGATTTAAGAAGATGCGGTGTTTCAAACCCAATAACAAACACCAATAGAGATGGAATCACAAAAAGGGTAAAAACCGTTGACATGGCAAGCCCCCCCAGGAGAATCGACCCCAGCCCCCGGTACAATTCACTGCCGGCCCCGGTTGAAAGAACCATGGGCAGCATGGCCAGAAGGCTGGTTACGGCGCTCATGAAGATGGGTCTAATTCTGGTTCTCACCGCATTTGATACGGCCGCTTTTCCCACAAGCCCATGATAACGGACATTGTTCAATGACTGATGCACAATGAGGATCGCATTATTAACCACCGTGCCGATGAGAATAATAAACCCAAGCATGCTCAACACATCAAACCCCTGGGGGGCGATATAGGCATTCACCATCCAAAGTCCGATAAAGCCGCCGGCGGCTGCCAGGGGAACGGTAAAAAGAATGACAAAGGGATATAAAAAGTTTTCAAACAAGGCGGCCATGAGCAAATAGGTAATGATCAATGCCAGCAGCAGATTCCATTGAAGGGCGTTTCGTGTCTCCATCAATTTATCGGCATTTCCCCCTACCCCGACCCGGACATTTTTAAGCCTACCCTGGCTTTCCAAATTTGGGATAATCTCATCGGTAATCTTTTCCAGGGCATCCTGGAGGGCCATGTCCCCTGGCGGGGTCACCTGGAGGGTAATGGTGCGATCGCGTTCCAGATGATTGATTTGTGGCAGACCTTCACCATAGACAATCTTGGCCACATCCCTGATCCGGATCAAATCGCCAAAACTATTGGCAATGGTAGCGTTTAAAATATCTTCCGGGGATTTGGCCGAAGAATCCATCCCCTTGAGCACCAGGTCCACCTGCTTTATCCCTTCGGGCCTATATTCTTCAATTTTGCGACCATCCATGAGAATATCAATATAAATTCCTAGATCACTGGCACTCAGGCCGTTGGCCGCCAGTTTCTCACGAAGGGGGATGATGTTGGCTTCAGGATAGCTGGCTTCCAGGGAGGGGATGGGACGAACCTGGGTATTTTTCATGTTCGAGCTGATGGCACCGAACAAACCATAGGCAGCCTGGATAATATCCTGGATGTTTTCTCCTGAAATATTGACATCCACGGTTCTGCCTTTACCGATACCAGACTCAAAAATACCGGCCTGGATACTGACACCGAACACTCCGGGGATGGATCTCATTATCCGGGTGAAAAGGGGAATCAGCTCCCGGGCACGGGTTTCATGGGTAGAGATTCCACCAAAAAGCGTGATACGGTCCGCCCCCACAAAAAACATATGCTTAATCTTTGGAATCCCGTCCTTGTTGTCTTCCTGAAAATAAGGCTCGCTTTCTTTGTATACATATTCCCCTAAACTTTTGAGTTTTTCCACGGAATAACCCGGCGGTGGAATGAGGATGTTCAAAATTAAATTTCGATTGCCCTGGGGCAAGTACTCAGCACTTGGGAGTAGCCAAAAGATCACACCGATGGAAAGGCTGGTGAACAATAAAACCGTGGAAAGCCGGGTCAGAATATTTTTCATGCACAGATTGCTGAACTTCATTATCATACCCACCAGAAAAGGACCAATAATGCTCGTTTGCAATCCATTTTTAGACGCATTCGTATCGGCACCCCCTCCATTTTTTTTCCTATAAAACAGGTGATACAGGGTGGGGATCACAGAAACAGAAACAATAAGACTTAAAAAAATAGAAGAGGTGATGGCAATGGCGATGTCCCGGAACAATTGCCCGGCCTCTTCCTGGATAAAAATAATCGGTAAAAAAACGGCCATGGTGGTGGCGGTTGATGCCATCACCGCACCCCAGACTTCTTTGGTACCATCATAGGCGGCGTCAAAGGCGGTTTTACCAAGCTTTTTATGGCGGTCAATATTCTCCAAAACAACAATGGCATTGTCCACCAGCATTCCCACGGCAAAAGAGATGCCGGCCATGCTGACAATATTTAAATTTCTTCCCAGTAGCCAGAGGAAGATAAAACAGCCAATGGCAGAAATGGGAATGGCAATGCCGGTGATGAGGGTTGCCCTCACGCTCCTTAAAAACCCCAGCAATACACAGATGGCCAGCAGGCTGCCGATCAAAATATTTCGTTTCACCAAGTTCGTTGCGGTTTCAATATAAGGGCGCTGATCGTACACCATTTCCAGGGTGAGTTTCTGGGTCAAAAGAACATTTTCATTCAAGTTACGGACCGCTTTTTCAACCGAGTCGGTCATGCTTAAAACATTGGCCCCTTTTTCCTTTCGAACCCCCACCACAATGACCTGAATTCCTTTGTGGAGAACCGCAGCACTCTCTTTTTTATATCCTTTTTTTACCCGGGCCACATCCCGAAGATAGACCCGTTTGATTCCGTCATCAAAAATAACCACCTCAAGGGCATCCAATGGATTTTGGAACTGGCTGATGGTTCTGACCCGGTAATTTTTCTTGGACATGCCGAGAATTCCGGCGGAAATATTCTGGTTTGACTGACGAACGGCTACCATGATCTGCTGAATTGTCACATTATACCGGGCCAATTTTTTGGCATCAATGATCACATCAAGCGTGGTATCTGTCCCGCCAAAAACCAACAGGGACCCCACCCCCTTAATCCGCTCCAGATGCTGGCGGACATTATCTTCAAAAAAGGTTTTGAATTGATTGATATGTCCCGGGTTATTGGATGATGTTTTTAAAACCATCCAGATCACCGGAGAACTATTGGCACCGGAAGACTCAATGGTAGGTTTATTAACATTTTCAGGGTAATTGCCCACCTCGGACATTTTGTTGGAAACCTTGAGCAGTGCATCATCCACATTTATTCCGATTTTAAAAGACAGGGTAATGGTTCCAAGCCCGTTGTAACTTTCGCTCTCCATCTTGATGAGTCCCTGGAGCCCTTTTAGAACTCTTTCCTGCTTTTCAATGATCTCTTTTTCAATTTCATAAGGGGTAGCCCCGTACCAGGTGGTATTTACCGTTATCAGCGGGGTTTCCACATCCGGAGTCAATTGAACCGGAAGTTTTTGAAACCCGATAAGGCCGAACATCACTGTCAGGATAACGCCCACGGCCACGGTCACCGGTTTTTGAATAAAGAATCGGATAATGTCCATTTATTGTTCACCTGATTTATCGCTTGGTTTTTTGTCTGATTTTTTACTTGGTTTTTCAGATAGAATCACAACGGGCTGACCGGGTCGCAATCGTTCGTTCCCCTCCACCACAATGGGCAACCCTTCAATAAAATGCGCATCATCGGCCCCTATTCGATTGCCTAGGAAGGTGACAATATGAACCGGAAGTCTTTCCGCCTTGCCTTCTTTTACTGCATAAACAAAATCATTTCCCTGGAACCGAATCAATGCATCTCGTGGAATCATTGCAAGCTTTCCCTTGTTGCCCGTGGCAATAAATACCGTGGCTGACATGTTCTGGGCCACCTTGGTTAACATGGGAATCCTGATTTTCAAAAAGATATTTTTGGTTTTTGCATCCGCAATAGGAGACAGGTTCTCAATAATCCCTGTCATCTCCCGGTCATAGGCATTGATAATGACAGGAACGCTTTGACCCACTGCCACAAATTTGAGCAACGTTTCCGCCATTGGCACCCGGACAAACAGATCATTCACAGACCCAATGTCAAAAAGCTGCTTCCCTTGTTGGACCCAGTCGCCTAAATCCACATTTTTTTCAAGAATTATTCCCTCAAAGGGTGCAGTGATGACACTTTTCCTTTTCTGGATCAATAATTTTTCCAGGCTGGTCTGGGCAGAGAGTTTTCTTAAAACAGCAGCCTGATGAACATATCTGGCATCATCAAAATCTTTTTGACTCAGGGAGCTATTTTTGTACAACATCTCCATTCGCTTAAAATTGACCTGTTTGTGATCAATATCAAGCCCAGCCAGCTCTATCTGGTTCTTGTGAAATTGGATTTCCTTTTCAAGTATTTGTGTATCCAGGTGCACCAAAATTTCATCCCGGTTCACCCGATCCCCTGCCCGGACATTAATTTTTGTTACCAGTCCTGAAACTTCGGAAGAGACGTGACTTACCCGGTCATAATAAAGGGTGCCGATAAAAGAATGGTTCTGGGCCACCCGTTCATGGACTATTTTTGAAACAACCACCCGGGCCGGAGGCTGGGCCTTTCCCTGGTGACTATCCTGGGCATTTACCCCTGCCCCTGTGCCACAAAAAGAAATGGTTAAAAAGAAGATCAGCACCGCCGGAATTGACAGGGTTTTATTTGAAAGGGCCCCAATGGATACGGTTCGAAGAAAACGCATAGATACTCCCATTCTAACGATTAATGATGGCTTTTAACTTTCACCAACTGACGCCTCAGAACTTCAAGCGCCGTGGCGGCAAACATCTCTTTGTTCCTTGCCCTGCTCCCGAAATTAAAGGTATACCGTTTTGCCGTTTCAAACCCGGGACCTGCAATGCCAATACAAACCGTGCCAACAGGCTTTTCATCGGTGCCTCCCGTTGGTCCTGCAACCCCCGTGGTTGAAATTGCCCAATCGGCCTGGCCTGCTCGTTTAACGCCCACAGCCATTTCAAGGGCTGTCTGCTCATGGACGGCTCCATGGGCCTCTAGGGTGGCTTGTGAAACCCCCAGGATATTCATCTTGGCGTCATTGGAATAGGTGATGGCTGAAAAAAGAAAATAATCTGAACTGCCAGCCACATCGGTGACCAGGTTGGAAATCATGCCACCCGTACAAGATTCTGCAATGGCAAGGGTGAATTTTTTTTCTGTTAAGAGCCTTCCTACCTCTTGCTCAAGGGTTTGGCCTTTGGGAGAAATCACCTTGTTTTCAAGACGGGATATGGCCCATTGTCTTGCAGTTGCCATATGTTTTATATGGATGTCATCTGGTTCGTCTGGTTCACTTGGTTCACTTGATTCACCTGGGCCGCCTGGCACAGAACTTACAATTTTGACCTCAATAAACGGGAATCTGGCCCTGAATCCCAGACTCATCCCGGCAAATTTGTCTTCAAACCCTCCTAAAAGTTCTCCCACCCGTGATTCGCCTATCCCGAAAACCATAAGCCGTTCAATAAAAATTTTATTTTTGATACCAAAGGTGTCTAAAAGCTTGCCCTTGATCTGTTCGTCAAACATAAACTTCATTTCCGAAGGCACTCCCGGCATAAAAAAGAAATGACACTGACACAACTTCATGTAAAAGCCAGGGGCTGTCCCGTGACGGTTGACCAGGACCTCTGCCGAGGCAGGCAACATGGCCTGTTTTTGGTTGGTCTTGGTAAGTTCAAACCCTCTTTTTTTAAAAAAGGCCTCCATGGTTTCAAGGGCATGGGGATTTAACTTCAGTTCTTCTCCAGCAGCCATGGCGCATCCTAAAGCGGTCAGATCATCCAGGGTGGGCCCAAGGCCACCGGTGACAAGACAGATATCGGCCCGTTTGGCGATTTGAAGAATGGTTTGGCTTATCAATTCCACCTTATCTCCCACCGCCGTAATTTGTTGAACCCCAAACCCCAATTCCTTAAGCCCTTCGCACAAAAAGCGGCTGTTGGTATCCACAATATCACCGAGAAGGACTTCATCCCCGGTGGAAAGTATTTCTGCAATCATTTTTTATCCTCCAACTGATTAAAGAGCATGGCATGATTGGATGAAAAATAGGCAGGATTTTTCCTGAATTCCGATCCAATGGCCAGTTGTTTTTTAAACTCCTTGTCTAAAAAATTTTTTACTTTTCGCCGGGTCCAGCCCATTGGATGTATAAAATTCAGGTACAAGGACAGATCTCCGTGGTAAAACTCCTGGGTCTCAAGGGCTTTGGCATCTTCACTGAATTTGGGCAGATTAAAAACCGCCAGGTTCAAATAGTCAATGTTGCCCTTGTGGATCTTAATATAGTCAAGGGTTTTCCGGGCAGCGGTTTCATCTTCAAAACTGGTGCCAAACAAAAGATAAACATAGGTCAAAATTCCGGCTTTCTTAAGATTTGAAAGAATGATTTCAACCATCCCAAGGTCTGTCCCTTTGTTCATCTGTTCCAGCACATCCTGATCCCCGGATTCAAGACCAAGTTTCAGCATCTCACATCCGCTCTTTTTTAGATTCTTACAAAACTCAAAGTTTAAAAACTCCTTTTCGAATCGTACAAACCCGTACCATTTAAATCCCAGTTCGGTTTGGGACAAGGCTTTCAAAAATGCCGGGGTAACAGCATTGTCAATAAAATGCACATAATCCGGCGCATATTCGTAGGTCATCTGTTTTAAATCTTCCAACATAATGTCCGACCGCTTTGTCGAATAGGGTCGGGTTTCCGCTCGCTCAGGACAAAATCTGCATTTACTCCAATAGCAACCGATGGAAGCCCGAAAGGGCAAGATTCTCCCGGGTGCCAGGTAGGCATGCTTTTTGGCAAATCCATAATCGGGAACATAATGTTTTTGGGCATCCGTTACACCGAAAAGCGCAAGCAGGGGTTGCTCTCCCTCCCCTTTGATCATTCGATCAATCAAGCCGGAAAATGGATTATGGGACGCATCCCCAAATTCGGGCCGACTCATCCAAGAGGAGATAAGCCCGCCCCCCATGACGATTTTTTTGTCTTTAAAGTTATGTTTTATCCAGCCGGCCAGGGCAAAACTGACCAGGGCCTGGTTCAAATAACAAAGGGAAATCCCCACATATTCAGAATCAGATGCCAGAATCAGGGGCCGGATCTTTTGTTCAAAAAATGGGAAAAACGGGTTCTCTTCAAAGGCTGTCGCACTTTTTAAAAGATCCTTACTATCCACAGAAGAAAGAAGGTTATCTGAATAATCGCTCAGGCTGATCTTAAACCGGGTTTGATCCACGGAGATAGACAAAAGCCTGTTCAGATCATAGACCCGTTGGTGATAGCGGTCCACATTTGTATATAGCTTCGGGGTCTTCAGATCAGATATGATGGAGTCTCTGTTTTTCAATGCCCGCAAAGACCATGGGTCTTTTGCATCCCGGACCGATTCGATTAAATACATTATTCCGTCAACACTTGCGTCATAGACACTGCAGGGCAGCCCATGACTTTTTAAAGCAGCAGCCAGCAAGGCTACCCCGGCCGGTGGTTCACAGGGTTTTGCAACCGGGGGGAAAATGAGCAACATAAAGGATTTGTCCTTACATAATAATTTTAAAAAATAGACCCAACATGTATCATATTTAATCCAAATCCACACTTGGAATTTTCGGGGGTTCTTTGAAAAGATTGAGATTTTTTCATAAAATCAGACAGATAGCACCCCAGAATGGAAAAACCATTGCCAACCTTGTTTCTACTCATAGAAACAATTGTATTGACAAGTCTTCTCAAATCATTTAAATAGTCACCCGTATTATTGTTTAATAAATTTAGCATAAAATCGACTAAATGGGAAAAACAGATGAGACCATTTCAATCAAAAAACACAATGTTCTCCCAATGGTGGCCCTGGCCCCTATGGCGCTTGCTGCTGCTTTGAACCCCTTGTTTGATCTGATAGATTTGATCTAATAGATTTGATCCCACAAACCCGTCAATGCAGCAGCCGATTCACAACGCTGTTGCAGTCGTTTAAATATTGGCTGCATAAAATACGTGCATGCCTTTTTTTATTTATGACCTAGGAAAAACACCATGATATTAGAACAATTTCCCAATAAAGAAAAATTTGTTTCCCTTGCCGGGACCGCCAATGTGATCCCTGTCTGTACAAGGGTGTTAGCCGATACCGACACCCCGGTCTCTATTTTGCAAAAATTCTATGACAAAAACAAAGAATGTTTTTTACTGGAAAGTGTGGAAGGCGGCGAAAGATGGGCCAGATATAGTTTTTTAGGTGTATCCGCTTTTGGCACCGTCAAAATATTCAAAGAGTATGTGGAAATCACCACCCAAAATAAACAAGAAAAAATTCTCCATAAAAACGATCCTCTGGGGGTGATGCGCACGCTCATCAACGGATATACCCCTGCTGATATCCCAGACCTGCCCCGTTTCTGGAGTGGACTCACGGGATATTTCACCTATGAAATGGTGTCCTTTTTTGAAGATATCAAAGTGTCCCTGCCAGAAGGGACCCCCTATGGTCATTTTATCATCCCGGATTGTATGATTATTTTTGATAATATGAAACAAACCCTTACCTGTGTGAAAATATGCTACCTGCCCGGGAATTCAACAAAATCCAATCCTTCAGATCCAGGCAAGATCTTTGATGAAGCCAAGGCGGATCTGAGCGCCCTTGTGGATACCATCCATAAGCCTTTTGAAAAAAAGAAACATGACCCCATACCCGATGTCAGCTTCAGTCCCCTGACACCGGAAGACCAATACATTCAGGGGGTTGAAACCATAAAAAATCATATAGTGGAAGGAGATGTTTTCCAGGCAGTCTATTCCCAGCCCTTTTCTTGTAAGGCGGCCATAGATCCCGTCCTTATATACAGGGCCCAGCGGTATATCAACCCCTCTCCCTATATGTTTTTCATGAACTTTTCCGATACCGTTATTGCCGGTTCTTCACCTGAAACCATGGTGCGGCTGGAAAACAACATTGCAACCCTTCGCCCCATTGCGGGGACAAGACCCCGGGGGGCCACGGAACAAGAGGATCGAGCGCTTGCAGATGAACTCTTAAATGATGAAAAGGAAAGGGCGGAACACGTGATGCTCATTGATCTTGGCCGAAACGATCTGGGCAGGATTGCCGAAGCCGGAACCGTCCAGGTCACTGATACCATGGTGATTGAACGGTATTCCCATGTCATGCACCTGGTGTCTAATATCACCTGTGACCTGAAACAAGGCTGTGACGCCTTTGATCTATTCAAGGCCACCTTTCCGGCCGGGACCCTGTCCGGGGCGCCAAAAATCCGGGCCATGGAAATCATTTCCGAACTTGAAAATCGTCCCAGGGGAGTATATGGGGGGGCTGCCGGGTATATTTCCTTTACCGGAAACATGGATTTTGCCATCACCATCCGCACGGCTGTCATGGAAAATGATACCCTCACCGTCCAGGCGGGTGCCGGGATTGTCCATGACTCAGATCCCAAAACAGAACATGAAGAGTGCAAAAATAAGGCAAAGAGTGTGGAAATGGCCTTGAAACTTGCCCTTTCAGATATTAACGGAGGCAAATAAATGCAGGTAGCCATTATTGATAACTATGATTCTTTCACCTTTAATCTGGTCCACTATGTTCTCCACACCGGGGCCAGGGTAGAGGTTTTCAGAAATGACAAGATCTGTGTGGAGGAACTTAAAAAATTCAACCCAAACGCCATCGTGATATCACCCGGCCCTGGAAGACCTGAGGATGCCGGGATTTCCCTGGATGTTGTTAAACATCTATCGGGTGTAATCCCCATTTTAGGGGTGTGCCTGGGACACCAGACCATAGCCCAAGCGTTTGGTGGAACCATCATCCACGCCAAGAAAATCATGCATGGCAAAACCTCCATGATTGAAGCCAACGGGGAAGATATCTTTTCAGGAATAAAAAGCCCTTTTTCCGTCATGCGCTACCATTCCCTGGCCGTCCGGGAAGAAGATTTGCCAGACTGTCTTGAGGTAACGGCCAGAACAGATGATGGTGAAATCATGGGCATCCGCCACAAAGAACATCCCACCCAGGGAGTGCAGTTCCACCCGGAGTCCTTCATGACCACCGTGGGCAAACGGCTGATCCGGAACTTTATCAAAGGAGTATGAGATGACATTTACAGCAAACCTTAATACCATCATTGGGGGCCAAAACCTTTCCCAGGATCAAATGGCATCCATGCTCACCGATATTTTCTCAGGTGAAATAAAAGAGGCCCAGATCGGCGCTTTTATGGCGGCCCTTGCCACCAAGGGGGAAACCTTTGAAGAGTTGGCAGGAGCTGCCCGTGCCATGCGGCGAAAAGCGATTCGAATCCAGACCCTGTCCAAAAATGTAATCGATACCTGCGGAACCGGAGGGGATTCCTCTGGCTCCTTTAATATATCCACCACCACCGCCTTTGTGGTGGCGGGAGCCGGCGTTACCGTGGCCAAACACGGTAACAGAAGTATCTCAAGCAAATGCGGCAGTGCCGATGTGCTCGAAGCCCTAGGGGTTAATCTGAATATCGATCCTGAAATTGTGGAAGAGGCCATCAACGAGATCGGTATTGGCTTCATGTTTGCCCCCATGTACCACGGATCCATGAAATATGCAGGCAAGGCAAGGCAAGACTGCGGCATCCGCAGCATCTTCAATATGTTGGGGCCGCTTACCAACCCGGCGGCTGCCTCCTGTCAAATCCTGGGGGTCTATGCCCCAGGGCTTACAGAAATGTTTGCACAAGCTTTGAAACTGCTCGGTGTGGAACGCGCCTTTGTGGTCCACGGCCACGACGGCATGGATGAAATCACCACCACCAATCTAACCCGGGTTTCAGAACTGTGTGACAATACCATAAAATCCTATGATCTGGATCCTTTGAACTATTTTGAGGACTATGCAGACCCCAATGACCTGAAAGGCGGAGATGTGCAGACAAATGCCGCCATTACCCGGGATATCCTTTCGGGTCAAAAAGGCCCCAAGCAAGACATCGTCCTGCTCAATTCAGGTGTGGGTCTTGTGGCAGCAAATATGGTCCATACAATTGAAGAGGGGATCAGTCTTGCCAGAAAAGCCATTGAATCCGGCAAGGCCCTGGAAAAGCTTGAGCGTCTGGCCCAATACACCCGGGAGAATGGTTAAGATGAAAGTCGAGGGTTTTTTAAGAAAAATGGTGGAAATAAAGCAGGAAGAGATTAAACAAAACAGATCGGCTGTTCCCTTGAAAACCATTCGCCGGGAAGCCGAACAGACAAAAACGCCCACAAGTTTTTTGTCTGCCATGGCAGAAAGCCATGGGGAGAATGTGGGGATCATTGCGGAAATCAAAAAAGCCTCCCCCTCCCGGGGGGAGATCCGATTGGACCTGGATGTGGAATCCTATGTTAAAAAATATACTACGGCCGGGGCCAGGGCCATTTCGGTACTCACCGAACCGGTTTATTTCAAGGGCAGCCTAAGCGACCTTGAACTTGCCTGCAAAGCCACGGACCTGCCGGTATTGAGGAAAGATTTCGTCATCGACGACTACCAGATATTTG
>JAFLJU010000289.1 GCA_022712835.1 Desulfobacteraceae bacterium | reverse complement strand
TTGTCTCAACAGTTGGCAGAGATGAAGAAACTGTAAAAAAATACATCAGGAAACAAGAAGAAGCAGACCGGAAAATAGATCAACTGAAACTGTTTTGACCCCCTTTAGGGGGTTCATGCTTTTATGACCGCTTTGAGCGGTCCACAATACAAGCCTCCGGCTTTGCCGGAGGTATGGTGACTTTTGTTTCATAGTCTCAAATCGTAGTTTGCTGAATGTTCTGGCCAGAGATGAAAGATAAAATTCTATACATTTATATGTATGTTGGCTGCATTGAGCAACCGCTTTTTAAAATTTTGTATGTGCTGCCGGAGCAGCCATTTGGCCTCGGAAAAATCCTCGGCCAGGATAGCATTTACAATAGCCAGGTGGTCATTTGCAACCTCGTCGAAAAGTTTAGGATTCTTTTTTACTGTTAGGTGTGAAAAAAGTTTTGCACGACCAAGGATACCGTCGTAATATTTCAGCCACATCCGGTTGCCTGCCGCTTCGACAAGGCTCCTGTGAAATGTGAAGTCGAATTCCAGATACTCGGATATCTTGCGTTGCATACGCTCAGGATCATCATCAGAAGCATCAAACTCCTTTATTGAGTTTATTAGTTTTTCTCTAATCTGCTTGAATTTTTGCCGGGGGATGTTTTTTACCGAGCGATAGAAAAAGACCATTTCAAAAGCCTCACGGGCTTCGGAAAGTTCCTCTATATCCTCAATCCTAAGCTCCACCACCCGTGCCCCTTTGCGAGGGGCAATCAGTACAAGACCATCACCCTGCAGGCGCATCAGGGCTTCTCTGATCGGCGTGCGGCTGGCTCCCGTAGCAAGGGTCAACCGGTCTTCGGGCAACAGCTCTCCAGGGGCAAAAATACCTTCTAAAATACCTCTTTTTAATTCATTGTATACCCTCTCTCCAATGGGTTCTTGGTCGATAATCTTTTCAATTTTCTTGTTTTGCGTGGGCGTCATGTGGTGTATGTCCATATAGTATTGTATTAAAATCTATTCTCTTTTCGTGAAGCATTATCATCTACTCTTGTAAATACGTATATACTATTTGGGAGTCAAATTTCAAGATTAATTCGTGATATGCCAGGATTTCAAGTTTTTTCTTGACAAAATATTACGTATACGTATACAAACTATATTAATAATAATTTGGATCACATTTACTGGTTATCTCTATTTAGTGGTCGTTATTGATAAGGTCGCCTGAGTTTGAAGCCATATCTGGTCAATAAGACAAAAAACAAGGAGAAACGTTTATGGAACAATTTTCACTTAAAGGGAAAAACGGAATTATTACCGGCGCGGCCAGCGGTATCGGCAGAGAAACGGCTTTGCATCTGTCCAGAATGGGCGCTAACCTCATTCTGGTCGATCTGGATACGGATGGGCTTGAAAGTCTTGCAGACCAAATCGGGGCGAACAATGGGAGCCAACCGTTAAGAATCAAAGTTGATATTTCAGACGAGACCGATATAGTTCATATGGTTCAAATCAGTTTGAAAAAGTTCGGCACCATTGATTTTCTCGTAAATTGTGCCGGTATTCTACGGCGAACCCCTTTTCTTGAGATTTCAACCCAGGAATGGGACCTTGTTCTAAATATCAACCTGCGGGGACAATTTTTTATTTGCCGGGAGGTCCTTGGGCATATGAAAAGTGCAGGTCAGGGTGTTATTGTAAATGTTGCCTCACTTGCAGGCCGCACCTGCAGTTTGTTGGGCGGCGCCCACTACACGGTTGCCAAGCATGCATTGGTTGGTCTTTCCCGTCACCTGGCCCGGGAGTTCGCGCCCAACGGCATACGGGTAAATGCATTTTGCCCTGGTGCCACATTAACGCCAATGACTGAAAATACAAGTTCACAAGAAGAGATTGATCGTATTACCGCTAACATACCCCGGGGACAATGGAGCGATCCCAGGGAGCAGGCCAATGTCATCGGCTTTCTTGTGAGCGAGTCGTCGGCAAATATTGTGGGTGCGTGCATTGATTCAAACGGCGGTACGTTAATGATTTAATCGGATTATTTTATCTGTGTCAGCATATATTAATGAAGATTAATAATTACAAAAGAGGAGGAAAGTATGGCCGAAGATATCAAGAAATTGTTGGAACTTTTTCGGACTATGGTCACTATTCGTCAGTTTGAGACCATGGCCGGGGAATATTTTGCAGCAGGAGAGATACCAGGTTTCATTCATCTTTCCATTGGTCAGGAAGCCAGCAGTGTAGGCGTTTGTTCAAGTTTACGGCCGGATGACTATGTGGCCACGACCCATCGGGGTCATGGACATATGATTGCCAAAGGAGCCGATCTGAAAAAAATGACTGCCGAATTGTTCGGCAAAGAGAGCGGGTATTGCAAAGGCAAGGGAGGGTCCATGCACATTGCTGACTTCTCCATCGGTATTCTGGGTGCAAACGGTGTTGTGGCCGGTGGATTGCCGATTACCGCCGGTGCAGGTTTCTCCATCAAGATGCGTAAAACCGATCAAGTGGCGGTCTGCTTTTTCGGTGACGGCGCCTCCAACCGTGGTCCGGTTCACGAGGTTATGAATATGGCATCTGCATGGAAACTGCCCATTATATTTGTGGTTGAAAATAACCAGTGGGCATCGACCACGCCTCAAACTGCTTGTGGATCTGTGGAAGATCTCAGTATCCGTGCAGCCGGTTACAACATGCCTGGAGTTAAAGTGGACGGCAATGATGTGCTCGCGGTCAAAAAGGCAACGGAGCAAGCGGTTGAACGTGCGCGTAAAGGGGAGGGCCCCACCTTTATCGAAAACAAGACCTATCGTATCCGTGGTCACTTTGAAGGTGATCCCCAAAAATACCGTACTGTAGATGAAGTTGAGAAGTGGCAAAAAAATAATGACCCCATTGATCGATTTTCCAAATATATAGTCAAAAAGAAGAAATCGAACCAAAAATCAATTGAAAAGATCCGGGATGAGGTGGCTGCTGAACTGCAAGAGACTTTTGACCTCGCTATAGACGGCTCCTTTCCTGAACCCAAAAAGGCGCTTGAAGATCTGTTTGTAAACGATAAGGAGGTTTCCCCATCATGAATGAAAGAATTATAAGCGCTTCCGCAGCCCTTGCCGAGGCTCTCCATGAAGAGATGACTAACGATGAGACTATTTTTATCATCGGCGAAGACCTGACTGCCCATGAGGGTATTTTTGGTCAGTTCAAGGGGCTTCCGGCAAGCTTTCCAGGACGGATTATTGATGCGCCCATCAGTGAAGCTGCTATCGCCGGTGTGGGCCTGGGCGCAGCACTGACCGGCATGCGGCCCATTGTTGATATGCATTTTGCCGATTTTGTCACCTGTTGTATGGATGAACTTTGCAACCAGGCCGCTAAAATTCGCTATATGTCCGGTGGGCAGGTGAAGGTGCCCATGGTTTTATGGTGCCCCGATGGTGCAGGTTTAAGGGCTGCGGCCCAGCATTCTCAATCCCTGGAAGCCTGGTTCGTACACACCCCGGGCCTAAAAGTAGTGGTTCCCAGTGAACCGGCTGATGTCAAGGGTTTAATCGTGTCGGCCCTGCGCGACGATGACCCTGTGATGTTTTTTCAGCACAAACAATTGTTTGCCCGACAGGGTCCGGTAAAGAAAGAACCTTATTCGATTCCCCTGGGTCAGGCCGCTGTCAAACGCGAAGGCAAAGATGTCAGTCTTCTGTGTTATGGTTCCAGTTATTTCCTTTGTCAGGAGGCAGCCGATATCTTGGCGGGTCAGGATATAGATGCCGAGGTTGTCGATTTGAGGACTCTCAAACCACTTGATTTTGAAACGATAAGCAAATCCATCCGCAAGACCAACCGGGCCGTTGTTGTTCACGAAGCCTGCTTGACGGGTGGCTTTGGTGCAGAACTCGCTGCCCGTATACAGGAAGAATTGTTTGATTATCTGGATGCCCCAATCAAACGCGTTGCAGCCAAGGACGTACCGATCCCATTCTCACCGGGTCTGGAAGATTATTGCCTGCCCAATGTGTCTGATGTGGTGGATGCAGTTAAAGCGGTAACTTATAGATAAATTCAGGAGTATTCATGTCTACAGAAATAATAGTACCCAAACTCGGGTTGACCATGAAAGAAGCAAAACTGGTGAAGTGGTTGATTGATGCAGGGAAGACAGTTGCAGCTGAAGAGGCTGTGGCCGTTATTGAAACAGATAAAGTATCCTTTGAAATTGTTGCCCCTGCTAATGGAATGATTCACCCAGTTTCTGTATCCGATACTATGGTTCTGGTTGCCCAGGTCATCGGATATGTGGCAGCGGATGAGGTAGAATTGGCAGCGTTACAAAAAGAACAGCCTGCAGGTGCAGAAGCTTCATCCGGACAATCGAAGGACACAGTAGAGAAGACCGCTGTCCCGGCCACTGATACTGCTGCACCAAAAACAGGGAACCGTATTATTGCCTCTCCTTTGGCCCGGCGTATGGCCAGAGAAAATAGCCTGGAGCTGGCAGATATTGTCGGTACTGGACCCGGTGGTCGGATTGTTGAGGTTGATATCCAACATGCTTTGGCTGCACCGCCCCAAACCGCGCCTGCACCGGAAGTCAAAGCCTCGGCGGTTGTCGAATCCGGCATGCTGACCGTGGCGGAAGAAATTCCGATTCAGGGAATACGGAAAATCATTTCTAAAAATATGCACATGAGCTTGCAGACCCAGGCCCAGTTGACGCTACAAACCGATGCTTCAGCAAAGGGAATGCAGGGCTTGCGTAAACAGATCAATAGCATTCTGGATTCAAAAGAAACAAAGATCTCTTTCAACGCCATAATCGTTAAAGCAGTGGCCCAGGCCTTGCGCAAACATCCCAACATCAATGCATCGGTGGACGAAGAGGTGGTAAAGGTTTGGAAGCAGATTCACGTAGGGGTTGCCATGGATTTGGGTAAAGGGCTGATTGTCCCGAAGATTCGCAATGCTGATACCAAATCCATCACGGTCATCGCAACAGAATTGGGCCAATTGGTGGATCAGGCAAAGAACAATGCCCTGTCGCCGGATGACTTTCAGGAAGGCACTTTTACCATTACCAATCTGGGCGCTTGGGGTGTGGACTATTTTACACCCATTGTCAACATACCGGAAAGTGCGATTCTAGGACTGGGTCGAATTGTTGAAAAACCTTGGGTGGAAAACGGTGAAGTGGTTGTGGATTCACGTATTGGCCTGAGTCTCACCTTTGATCACCGCATTATTGATGGTGCACTCGGTGCCATGTTTCTGAAAGACTTGACCCGGATGCTTGAAGAACCCATGCTGATGCTGTAATGAATTAATAAACCGAATGCTAGTGAGGTAATTTATGTATAATGTAATCATAATCGGTGGGGGCCCCGGCGGATATGCTGCCGCCATAAGGGCCGCGCAACTGGATGCTAAAGTGGCTTTAGTGGAGGTAGATACCCTTGGGGGAACCTGTGTCAACCGAGGATGCATTCCCATCAAAGTATGGTTTCGTGCAGCAGATACCCTGAGAAGGGCTCAGGAGGCAAGTGATTTTGGTATCCAGGTCACAGTTGACGGTATTGATTTTCAAACAATTGTGGACCGTAAAAATGGCGTCAGCAACGATATCCGTATGGGTATGGAAGCCCTGTTAGGTAACTACGGCGTCGACGTGATCAAAGGCAAGGGGATTTTTAAAAACCCGGGAGAAATAGAGGTAGGCGGTGTTGTTTATCAGGCTGAAAAATTTATCATTGCCACGGGCAGCCGTCTGGCAGTGCCGGACATTCCAGGACTGAAAGCGGCTTTGCTCACAACAGACCAGGTATTTGATCTGCAAAAGATCCCTGCATCAATACTGATTTATGGGAACGGACCCGTGGAAGTTGAAATGGCAACCATTTTGTGTCGCTTCGGAAGCAAAGTCTCCCTTGCGACGGAAAGCCGTCGAATTCTGCCCCGTGAGGATCAGGATTCGAGCCAGCGTCTGGCCCAGGTATTAAGGGAAGAAGGTCTGACCCTTTTCCTTGGTCAAAAACTTACCTCTGTGGAACCTGTTGACGATGGATTCAGCTGCAGTTTGTCCGGATCCAAAGAGTCAACTATCATTGTAGAGAAAGTACTCTGTGCACCAAGGACGGCAAACACGGAAGGTTTAAAACTTGAAAATGCCGGGATTCTCCTCAGTGAGGATGGGAGTATCCAGACAGATGGTTGCCTTCAGACAACGACAGAGGGTATTTATGCCGTTGGCGATGCAGCAGGCGGTACCATGCAGAGTCATGCTGCTTCTGCCATGGCAATTACAGCCGCAGAAAATGCAATCGGCGGCAAGGCCAAGCGGTTTCCTTTCAATCTGCTTCCAAGGGGAGTATGGAGTTTTCCTGAAGTTGCATCGGTGGGGCTTACCGAAGAAGAGGCCGAAGAGCAAGACCTGGACGTGAGTGTGGGAGAATTCCCATATTCCATCAACGGATTGGCCATGGCGGTCAATGAGCTTAAAGGGTCTGTTAAGGTGGTAACGGATGAGCGGTATGGAAAGATTCTCGGCGTCCATATTGTGGGGCCAAATGCCAATGAATTGATTGGTGAGGCCGTGGTTGCCATGCAGTTTGAGTATACTGTAGCTGAGCTGGCATCCAGTATCCGGGTACACCCCACATTTTCAGAAAATATGGTGGATGCCGCCAGAGATGCTGAAGGATGGGCTTTATATTTGCCCAAACGGTAGGAAGAGGTAATGAAGCCGGGGAATAAAACACCCTTAGAGGTGCAGGACTGGGGACGTATGGAGTATGGCGCATCCTGTGAACGGCAAAAGAGATTCGTTCAGGAGCGTCTGACCCCCAGTGGTATTGATCGGTTGATTTTGGTGGAACACCCGGCAGTGGTCACAATCGGCCGTAATGGTGGCTCAGATGATCTTTGTGTTTCAAAAGCGATTTTACGCAAGCAGAATATCGCTTTGTCTGAAAGTGATCGCGGTGGCAAGGCCACTTTTCACGGCCCGGGACAAATGGTCGCATACCCTGTGATCAAACTATACCGCAAAGACCTTCACTGGTATGTTCAGAAAGTGTTAAAGTCAGTGGCGGATGTGCTGACGGAATACGGTCTGAAACCGGAATTAAAAGATGATCAACCCGGTATCTGGGTGGCGGGAAAGAAAATTGCCAGTATTGGGGTTACCGTTAAAAACTGGGTCACCCACCATGGGGTGGCGTTGAATGTCAATAATGACTTGAATGCATTTCAATTAATCATCCCCTGCGGCCACTCGGATGAGGTAATGACGTCCATGGAAAAAGAACTGGGACATCTCATGGACCTGGAAGCACTTAAAAAGCGTTTTACACTGTGTTTTTGTAAACGGCTTGGTTATGCAATTCCTCCGGCATCTCGGTATCCTGACTGGTTACGACAGCCAATCTACCGTTCCCAGGAAGGAATAAAAATTGAGGCCATGATGCGCGATCTTCATCTTGAAACAGTTTGTCAGAGTGCCTGCTGTCCCAACCTCTCCGAATGTTTCAACCGGGGTACGGCCACTTTCATGATTCTGGGTAAAATTTGCACTCGCAGTTGCAGATTTTGTGCCGTCTCTAAGGGGTGGCCTGAACCTATAGATATTGGGGAATCCCATCGGGTTGCCGAAGCTGTCAAACGGATGAAAATTTCCTATGTGGTTATCACTTCAGTGACCCGTGATGATTTGTCAGACGGTGGAGCAGACCAGTTTGTCCGAACCATGGCCGCGATTCGAAAGATTGCTCTGGATACACGAATCGAAATTCTTATTCCCGATTTCAAAGGGTCAACGACGGCCTTAAATCAGGTTTGCGTGGCCCGGCCGGATATGTTCAACCATAATATCGAAACGGTACCCCGGTTGTATCAGCGTGTGCGGCCTCAGGCCAAGTTTCAACGATCCCTGGATGTGCTTTCTTTTGCAGCAGAACGGGGCCTTCCGGTAAAGTCCGGTATGATGCTCGGTCTGGGTGAAAGTGATGATGAAATTCTATCTACCTTTTCAGCAATCAGAAAAACCGGCTGTGATTGTTTGACACTGGGCCAATACCTGGCGCCTTCCAAAGAGCACGTTCCGGTGGTACGTTATGTTACACCGGATGAATTTGACAAATGGGCAGATGCGGCCAGGGGTCTTGGTTTTCTGGAAGTGGCTGCCGGACCGCTGGTGCGAAGTTCATACCGGGCGGATGAATTTTATCGATCTGCGGATACCAAAGACTGCGCTGGTGCAGTAAAGGAATCGTGAAACCTGTGAAGCTAAATATTGAATGATGGGAACTATGAAAGGAATAATCACTACTGTTTTTAGCGTTTTTCTTATTTTTGTATTTACAGTGGTCGGCGATGCCTCAACTCAGTGCAAGGACTGCCATGAAGAAATGACGGTTGACCATGCAGCATCTGTCCACAAAGATATTCAGTGTCTGGAATGCCATGCCCAGGTGGCTGAAGAAGACCATGAACAGGTTGCACATGTTGACTGCCGTCAATGCCATGCGCCCCACGCTGAAAAGCTCATCCACGATGCCCACAGCCGGATTGCCTGCGGTACCTGTCATGTGAAAGGGACTGTCCACCAATTCGAAACAAACAACCGATGCGGGAACTGCCATTTTCAGGGAAATACATTGGGCGCATCATCCATGGTGCTGCCTGCTAAAAGCATCCTTTGCATGCCCTGTCATGTTGCCACCTTTTCAGTTGGTGATAAAACCACCCTTGTCTCCTTATTTATGTTTCTGGTGGGCCTGGTCGGGCTCGGTACAATCTGGTTCTCTGGATCAATCCACAGGGTAGGGCAAAGCTCTGGTAGAAAAATCAAAGTTAAGACCCGGCTCAAGCCCAATACACTTTTTTTAAGTAGATTCTTTCAACTGCTGAAAACGATCTTTATAGAGGTGGTTCTGTTGCAACGCCTTTTCCGGCAGTCACCAAGACGTTGGACCATCCATGCCCTGATTTTTTTTCCGTTTTTTTTCCGCTTTATCTTCGGCATGACAGCACTTTTATTGTCAATGTTTCTGCCGGATGGGTCCGTAACCCTTGCCATGCTGGATAAGAACCATGCCATGCGGGCCTTATTTTTTGATGTGACCGGTCTGATGATCCTTATGGGTCTGGTAGCTGTTATTGGCCGCAAGAACCATGATCAGAACGGAACAATTACCTTACTGCCCGAACCGGGACGGGGTATGCCGATAATAATGGGCCTGATTGTTTTTGTTGGATTTCTTCTGGAAGGACTGCGTATTGCCATGACCGGCTGGCCCGGCGGTGCAGAATGGGCGTTTTTAGGTTACGGCATCAGCATGCTGTTTAAAGGCATGGCCGGGTTAACAGCTATATATGGGTATGTGTGGTATGCCCATGCGATCCTGACAGGTGCTTTTATTGCCCTGATCCCTTTTACACGTATGGCTCATATTATCACAGCTCCCATCGTTTTGATAATGAATGCCCGATCCCGGGCAAAAGACTGTTTTCGAAAATGAAATTTAAACCGCTTGTCATTATGAAAGGAGACGGATATGGAAATTCAAACGTATCAACTGCCCGAAGATTTGTACTATGAGAAAAACCATTACTGGGTGCAAATAGAGGGAGATATGCTGGTCATGGGCATGGATGATTTTGCCCAGAAGATGGCCGGTGATGTTGTCTTTGTGAAGCTCCCCTTTGCAGGGAAAAAACTCAAAACCGGTAAAAAATTTTCCCAGGTGGAATCGGGCAAATGGCTGGGCAAGGTCTATGCACCGGTCAATGGTGAGTTGATTGAGAGTAATGAAGCCCTGGAAGCCGATCCTGGACTTATTAATCAGGATTGCTATGGAGCGGGGTGGATGTATAAAATCAAACCGGCCGACATGGGTGAGGTGAAGGATCTGATCCATGGCGACGAAGCAATTGAAAAATGGCTTTTAGCCGATATTGAAAAATATAAAGAAGACTAAAAAAATGGACCAGGCAGATTACAGCATCATGGATATTTTACAGATGGACGCTTGCACCGGCTGCAGCCTGTGCACGGATGTGTGCCCTGCGGTTTCGGCCACAGGGAATGGGCAGCTGTCTGGTGTGTATCGGCTCAATGAACTTCGCAGGATCATACGGTCTCGTTCTGGGTTTTTACAAAAAATTTTCGGCAAACAGCCATTGACCGAAGCGCAGTTAAAATTATTTGGTGATACCGTATTTCGCTGCACCCTTTGCGGCAGTTGCCAACAGGTATGCCCTTCGGGTATCCAGCTGAAAGATCTGTGGCTGTCCCTGCGCCAGGAGCTGGTTCACTGCCGGGCCTATCCTCCGAAAGTGAACATGATTGATGAGAATCTGGCTAAAAGCCACAACGTTTTTGATGAGGACAACGAGGAGCGTGCCGAGTGGGTGGAGGATATGCCTGCTGCCCCGGATCATGGGTATATTAAAGATCAGGCAGATGTGGTCTACTTTACCGGCTGCGTTTCAGCCTATTTTCCCATGGCCCAGGCGATTCCCATGGCAGTGGTGGAGATTCTCGATGCAGCTGGCGTAGATTTTACCCTGCTGGGAGAAGATGAGTGGTGTTGCGGATTTCCCTTGTTTGGTGCCGGGATCAGAGATCGGTTCAAAGAACTGATGGACCACAATATTCAGGCGGTGCGGGAAAAAGGGGCCAAAAAGGTGGTCTTTTCTTGTCCCTCCTGTTATCAGATGTGGCATGAGCATTATCCTGAAGAATTTGAGATTTATCACGTTACCCAATTTGTTAACGAATTGATAACTTCAGGACAATTGGTTCTCAACAATTTATCACTGACAGTGGCCTATCATGATCCCTGTGATCTGGGCCGGGGGAGTCAGGAATACAACGCCCCTCGGCAGGTCATCCGCTCCATTCCCGGCGTTAAACTTGTGGAGCTTGCACACAATCGTGAAAATAGTCTGTGTTGCGGCGGTGGCGGCAACCTGGAGATGATTGATGCGGGACTCTCTTCAGATATTGCCAGGGCTAAAATTGACGAGGTTTTGCAAACCAAAGCCAAGACTGTTGTCACTGCCTGCCAGCAGTGTGTGCGTACCATGACCACCTATGCAAAAAGAAATAAAGTGCCCATTGACGTTATGGATGTTACCCAGTTGGTGCAAAAGGCGCTTGCCGGTATGGACCGACCGGGTAGGGATTCGGTGGATCTTGGATCAAAGTGACAAAAATATTTTTTAAAAGGAATACCGATGGGTGAATATGACACAAGGGTTCGATTGACTGACAACGGCGCCGAAGTCCATATGGGCCGGGAGCGTTTCATAATGTCTCGTCGAGATAGTACGGGAAACGGCCATGGTTGTCCAATGGCGTATATGGCCGGGGCATTGGGCAGTTGAATTATGTTAACCCTGTCTGCAGTCGCAGATCACAAGAAGATGCCGATGGAAAAGATAGAAGTACAGATAGGTTGTATAACAGAAAATGGATTATCTTCGTCCACACACTTTACAATCAAAATTGATTTTGGCGGCAGCTTAACCCAAAGAGAACGGGCCATTTTGCTTAATTCAGCGCGTAATTGTGAGGTCGGTAAACTTCTGGCAGGAAACGTCGACTTTAATTATTGTTTAAGGTCCGACCAATAGGAGATACCGTATGCAAATCTGGAGGCTATTAGATACACCACCCATGACGGCGGCCGAAAACATGGCCATAGATGAAACCTTGCTGGAACTTAAGGGCCAGGGAAAAAGCCCCAACACCATCCGTTTTCTGCAGTTTTCTCCAAGGGCTGTTCTGGTGGGCTTTCACCAGGCCATTGCAGAGGAGATCCGCACCGATTATTGCAGGGAGAACAAGATTGATGTGAACCGGCGTATTACCGGTGGTGGGGCTCTCTTTTTTGATGAGAACCAGTTGGGCTGGGAAGTATTCTGTGACAAGGCTTTTTTTAATACGGGTATCCCCAATGCACATCTTTTTAAAGCACTGTGTGACCCGGTGGTCATGGCCCTTGGGCTGCTGAATGTTAACGCCGATTTCAGACCCCGCAACGATATCGAGATCAACGGCCGCAAAATTTCGGGCACCGGTGGCACCGAAGCAGACAATGCCTTTATGTTTCAGGGCACCATGCTGGTGGATTTTGACGTGAATACCATGTTGAGGGCGTTGCGGATTCCAGTGGAAAAGCTCAAGGCCAAGGAGATCGACTCGGTCAAGGACCGGGTCACCTGCCTGAAATGGGAATTAGGTTATGTCCCGTCCCTTTTCAACATCAAACAAGCCATCAAGCACGGGTTTGAAAAATGCCTGGATATAAAGCTTGAATCGGACGACTTGACCGATGAAGAACAAAAGCTGTTCCAGAAGAAGCTATCCCATTTTCAATCCGGCCAATGGATTGAGAGTATCAAGCCGCGTTTTCAAAAGCGTGAAGCAGTACAGGCAACTTACAAGGCACAGGCGGGCATGATACGCTTTTCGTTGGTGGTCAACCTGCCCCAAAAACGTTTGAAGGATATTTATATCACCGGCGACTTTCTTTGTTTTCCCGGCAATGCCCTCTACGACCTGGAAGCTGAATTAAGGGGATTATCCCTTGATCGGGACCGTCTACATGGGATCATCCGCAACTATTTTGACCAGGAGCGTATCCTTATTTCGGAATTGTCCTTTGAGGATTTTGTCAAACCTCTGGATTTATGTCTTGAGAAGGTTGATATTACAAAATACGGCATTCCTTTGGAACATTGCAACCAAATTTCTGTGGTCAACGGGTCATTTAAACAGGTGATTCAAAAACAGCCATCCGTACTGCTGCTGCCCTATTGTGCAAAACTTACCGACTGTGATTTAAGATATAAAAAAGGGTGTAAGATCTGCAAAGAGGCAACATGTTCCATCGGACCAGCATGGACCATGGGGCTAAACAAAAATATGAAGGTCATCAGCATTGTCAGCTTCGAAGACCTTTGGGATGAATTAATGCAGATGAAAGAATCCGGAGTAAATGCATATATCGGTTGCTGCTGTCAGCCTTTTTTTGCCAAGCACATTGATGATTTTAAAAAATCCGGTCTTCCCGGAATCCTGCTGGATATCGATAATACCACCTGCTATGATCTTGACCAGGCCAAAGACGCCTATGCAGGAAAATTTGAAAGCCAGACCGAAGTGAACCTGGAATTGCTGCAAACCGTACTGAATACGGCTGCGGGAGTGAATGCCGGTGAAGAAAAGTGACTATGGCGCCTTGTGATTGGGATATCCTGGTGGTTGGTGCCGGACCTGCGGGTTCCAGTGCCGCATTGGCTGCTGCCCGGAAAGGCGCACAAGTTCTGCTGGTGGAACGTCGACGGCAAGTAGGCATGCCCGTGCAGTGTGCTGAATATATACCAGCCATGCTCAAAGGGCAACTGGCACCCAAGGGCGGTTACGTTGTCCAGAAAATAGAGGGCATGCATACCTTTGTGCCTGGGCAGGCAGTCAAAGAAACCAGGGCTCCGGGTTATATCATCCGTCGTGAGTTGTTTGATCAAAGCCTGGTTGACGCTGCCCGAAAAGCCGGGGTTCAGGTGAGATATGCCACCCGGGCCACTGCCATGAACTCGGCGGGTGATGTGACGCTTTCCCCCAGGGATGAACAGGCATACACCATTCACCCCAGGGTGATCATTGGTGCGGATGGCTCCAGATCTACAATTGGCCGATGGGCCGGCCTGGTGAATCGCCATCTGCTGCCTGGTGTTCAAATGACACTGCCTTTGGCAGTACCCCTTACACACACTGAAATTTATTTTGATCCCCAAATTGTGGCTGGGTATGGGTGGTTGTTTCCCAAGGGAACGGTTGCCAATGTGGGACTTGGTATGTTGCGCGCCACCGGCGGTCGATCTTCTGTCAGAAAAGTACTGGATCGATTCATCTGGCGGCTCAAACGAGATGGTAAAATCTGCGGTGCGCCTGTGGCTTATGCCGCCGGTTGGATACCGGCCGAACAGGTGCGCAATGCTGTACAGGGTAACATCATGCTGGTGGGGGATGCTGCCGGACAGACCCATCCGGTTACAGGTGCCGGTATATTTGCTGCTGTGACCTGCGGAAGGCTGGCCGGTAAATATGCTGCTTCTGCAATAGCGGCCGATGACATGACGCTTTTAAAAACCTATGACCACAAGTGGCAGGATTTGTTTGGCGACACCCTGGCACGTGGGTATCACCGCCGGGAGCAAATGGAATCCGGATGGAACAATTTTGACACCATTGTCAAACAGTGCTGGGTAGCCTACAGGGAGTATTATGTCTGAATTTGAAGAGCGCCTGAAGACCGCCAGACAAAATTCCTGGCAGCAGTTTGGTAAAAAGATTGTTTTTTATCTGCCCGGGATGTTTATGCTCAACAACGTTAAGGGAAAGTACCCGGCGATCTCCATAACCGGTAATGAATGCGCTCTTAAATGCGATCACTGCCAGGGGAAAATTTTAGATTCCATGGTCCAGGCCTCCACTCCCGAAAAGTTGGTGGAGCAATGTCTGGAATTATCCAATAAGGGCAACCACGGTGTACTTATCAGCGGCGGGTGTGATCTTACCGGGCAACTTCCATGGGACCGCTTTATCCCCGCGATTGAAAAAATCAAGCAGCGTACCGAACTGTTTGTTTCCATCCATAGCGGGCTGATCAGTGAACGGGAAGCCATTAATTTGAAACAGGCCGGTGTGGACCAGGCGCTCATTGATGTCATCGGTGATGATGATACCTTTAAAAGGATGTACCATGTTTCCTTCGGGGTAGAGCTCATCTACGATGCAATGGCTGCCCTTCAGTACGCCGGGCTGCCCATGATTCCCCATATTGTTTGCGGGCTGAATTACGGTCGCATCAAAGGGGAGAAACAGGCTATTGAGATGATCGCAGATTTCAATGTGGAACAACTCGTGATAGTTTCCCTCATGGGCATCTCCGGAACACCGGTCCGACACGCTAAGTTTCCTGGGGCCGAAGCCGTGGCCGACATCATTGCCCAGGCGCGGTTTAAAATGCCCTCCACCCTTATTAGCCTGGGATGTGCCCGCCAGCGGGGCAACAACCGCTTGGAAACCCTTGCCATTGATGCCGGCGTTAACCGCCTGGCCCTGCCGTCGGATGAAGCCGTTGTCAGGGCCAAAAGCTATGACCTTGAGATCCGTTATCAGAAAACCTGCTGCTCGGTCACCCGGGACCTTTTCAGACCTTCCTGGTAGCAAAACAGCCATTATAAGGACCATTACCATGGAACAGGAAGAAACATTAGAAAGCCCGGAGTATCTGCGCATGAGTCTTGCCGCAGCCATGACTCTTGACTTTAAACAGGGTCGCTTTTACAGAAATACCAGGCTCTACTGTATCAATCTGCTGCTGACATATAATAGCGGCTGCGCTGCCCGTTGCGGTTACTGCGGCCTGTCCAGCAAACGATCTGGAAAATATCATGATAAGAGCTTTATCCGGGTGACCTGGCCCACCTATTCCACGGCTGATATAATTGAACGTATTTCCCAGCGTCATAACCGTGTCAAAAGGATATGTATTTCCCAGATTACCAACAAACAATGCATCAATGACACCCTCACCATCTGCCGGAAACTACGTGCAAGTATCGATATTCCCGTATCCGTACTGGTTTCACCCACCATCCTTACCCACCAGGATTTAAAGGATTTAAAAACTGCCGGGGCTGATAAGATCGGTGTGGCCATTGATCTGGCCACACCGGATCTGTTCGCTCAATATCGCGGCAGCGGGGTGGGAGGACCGCATCGTTGGGAGATTTACCTGGACCGGCTGGCCAAGGCCATTGAAATCTTCGGCGTGAGGAATGCAGGATCCCATTTTGTTACTGGAATGGGGGAAACCGAAAAGCAGATGGTTGATATCATCCAAATAATTCAGGATATGAGGGGCTGGACCCATCTGTTCTCTTTTTATCCCGAACCAGGCTCAAGCATGTGTAATCACCCCATGCCGGCCATGGATCACTACCGCCGTATTCAGCTGGCCCGATATATCATTGATAAGAACCTGAGCCGTGCTGAATGCTTTGCCTATGATCAAAACGAACGGATTGTCAGTTTCGGCCTTGCCGGCAAGAAACTGGACCAGGTGATTGATACTGGTGAACCTTTCCGCACCAGCGGCTGTGAGGGGTATGAAGGCCAGGTGGCCTGCAACCGACCCTTTGCCAATTCCAGACCTGGCCCTGAAATGCGCAACTACCCATTTTCACCAGACATGAACGATATAATATTGATTCGAAAACAGTTGAATATTTAAGCGGCCTTCAGTTGGGGGTCAAAAAAAAAGGAGGAGACATGGAAAAGAGCAGAATTCAGGCGGTGACGTCCCAAAAGGGCAAACGGATAGTCGGCAGATTGTTGCCCGGGACAGATCTGATCACTGGAATTGAGGTGATGTGCAAACAAAATCATGTGACCAGCGCCATGATCCTGTCTGTCATCGGCAGTCTGACCGAAGCACAGATGGTATACGCCATACCGGATGCATCCAGCAAAATCGGCATCCGTTATCATGACCCGGTGATAATTGGCGGACCGCTGGAACTTTTGGCCTGTCAAGGTGTTATCGGGCAGACGGAGGAGGGAACGCTCAGTGTTCATTTACACGGACTGTTCAGCGATGCGACCATGAAGGTTTACGGAGGCCATTTTCTTGTTGGGGGCAACCCGGTTTTGGCAACGGTTGAAATCCTTATTCAGGAAAGCAGCGATGTGCGAATGATCCGTGAGCAGGACGAAGAGACCGGATTTTTGCTGTTCAAATTTTATCAATCGGACCGTGCCTATGACCTGTATCTTTACTCAAATGCCGTGTGTCCTGATTTCAAAAAAGGCAGTAAATCAACTGCTACCGCCTGATTTTTCTTCGTTAGACAAATTTAAGGGGTATTCAGCCGATGAAATCCCCTCTGTAGTTACGATCAACAGGAAGATGAACCAATTGGGGTATCGATTGAAAAAAACAGCCAAGTGTAAGCCAAAAAAAATTCCAGAAACGGATGACATATTTAATTATGGCCATAATATAAATAAGTTATCAGATTTTGGTTCATGAATATTGAGACTATCAATGGACGCAAATGCAACAATAAAAGTTGGTCCATTCTCATGTGGAGGCTATAGCTGGGAAAGAGTTGTGCTTTTTGATTCGAGAGGTGTTGAATAAAGAAAAAAAATGCAGGGGGATTTTCCTGGGAGGGCAACATCGTAGGTCCTCCCAGGAAAATCAGGTTATTTAAAGCTCATCTTTAAATATGGAATCTGCATAATTCACATCTTCCGGGCAGAAAACAAAGAGGCATTTGCCGCCGGAGTCAGACACAGATCCGTAAACGTAATTGATATTGATCTTCTCTTCCCCGAGTCGCTTGGTGAGTTTGGCAAATTCCCCGGGTTTGTTGGTGATATCAATGGCCACCACCTCGTTTGAGTCAAATAGATACTCATTTTCTTTTAACATTGAAAGGGTTTCATCCGGTTTATTCGGTAACAGGCGGATCAGGGCAAAATCGGCTGAGTCCCGCTTCATGGAACTATAGCTGGCATAGGAAGCCAGCCGTTTCAGGGACTTGCCCCGGGCTTCAAACAGGTTCTGGACATAGGCTGAGGCATCCTGGATGGTG
>JAFLJU010000688.1 GCA_022712835.1 Desulfobacteraceae bacterium | reverse complement strand
GGATCTGCTCCAATTCCAGGTGGACGAGATTGAGGCGGCTGGTATTTTGCCCAATGAGGATGAAGATCTTGATGCAAAGCGGGAGCGGCTTCAGAATGCCAGTAAAATTTTTGAGGCTGTTCATGGGGGAATTCATGAGATTTATGACAGGGAAAAATCCCTTATTGAGCGCATTTCATCCTTGAGATCAGAAATCGAAAAATTTTCCCGGGTGGATGAAACCCTTGGAAGCGTAGCCGCGCGTTTGGACTCCATTGGGTTTGAACTCCAGGACGTGGCACAGACCTTGAGAACCTATTCCGACACCATTGATCTGGACCCTGAATCCCTTGAGCTGTTAAACCAGCGTCTGGATTTGATTGCCAAATTAAAACGAAAGTATGGGGGAAGTCTTGTTTCTCTGTTTGAGCAGCATGAAATCATGCAGGCAGCTCTTTCAGATACAAAGGGATTGGACACCCGGATACTATCGCTTGTCAAGGAAAAACAAGGGTATGAGCAGCAGATCCAGCAAAAGGCCACGGGATTGTCTTTGGAACGAAAAAAAGCCGGCGTTATCCTGGCAGATCTTGCCCAGCAAGAGCTTGCCGCCCTTGAAATGGGAAAGGCTCGGTTTGAGGTAAATATATCCCAACAGATATCACAGAACCCCCAGGATCTTCAAACCGAAGGTCGGGAAAAGATTTTTTCCACGGGCATGGATAAAATAGAGTTTTACTTAAGTCCCAACCCCGGGGAACTCCCCAGGCCCCTTGTTAAAATTGCGTCCGGGGGGGAGTTGTCTCGGATCGTTCTGGCCCTCAAGGCAGTGCTCTCCACCACCCAGTCCCTTGAAACCCTGATTTTTGATGAGGTGGATGCCGGGATCGGCGGAGCAACCTCTGAAAAAGTGGGGCTTAAATTAAAGGAATTGGGCGCCAAGCATCAGGTAATCTGCATCACCCATCTGGCCCAGATTGCCAAATACGGGGAAAGTCAGTTCCGGATATCCAAGCAGGTGGTCAATGGTCGCACCTGCACCACAATCATTCCTCTGGAGAACAGAAAAGAACGGGTGGAGGAAATTGCCCGAATGATTGGAGGCCAGGAGATTACCGCAGCTACCCTGACCCACGCAGAAGAGCTGCTTTGCCAGGCCTCGTCTTGACAAATCCCAGAAAGTGTTTATATTAGCAAACTATTATCAATTAAGTGCCAAGGAGCAGTAATGCCAATATTTGAGTTTAAATGTTCAAAATGTGAAGAGTTTTTCGAAGTGATTGTCATGGGATCTGATGATGATAAATCACTGAGTTGTCCCAAATGCAAATCCGAAGAGTTTGAAAGAGTGGTTTCCACCATTAATTATGCCATGGGCAGTTCCAGTGGCAGCGGTGGCGGTGGCGGAAAGGGTGTTCATACCCAGGAGAGGGAATGCTCCGGTGGGTCCTGTAAAACCTATACCGTCCCGGGAGAAACCAGAGGGTAATATCCGCACCATAAATTGAAACCCAATTGCTCTGGGTTTCAATTTTCCTTCCACCAGGGTTCTCCGTTCATCATAGTCTATCTTGTTATCTGTCTTAATTACCTGAAATTAAAGGAGGTTGTATGGAAGAGTTTGCAAAGCTGATCATTGACGGGAAGGAAATCACTCTTCCGGTGATTGTTGGAACTGAAGGTGAAAAGGCCATTGATATCAGGCTTCTAAGACCCCAGACCGGCTATGTTACCTTTGATCCGGGGTATGGGAATACCGGTGCCTGTAAAAGTGCCATTACCTATATGGACGGGGAAAAAGGTATTTTGCGATACCGGGGGGTTCCCATTGAGCAGCTGGCCAAGTCTTCCACTTTTGTGGAAACCGCTTTTCTGCTGATCACGGGCAAATTACCCACCCGGGAAGAATTGACCCGAACATCTGTGTATTTGAATGATTTTTCCACCCTCCATGAAAGCATGAAGGCCTTTTACCAGAATTACCCGCCCAAGGCCCATCCCATGGGGATCTTGTCGGCCATGATCAATGCCATGAGAAGCTTTTATCCGGAGTTGCTGGACATTGAGGAGGAGATGAACAGGACTTATTTGCGGATCATTTCCAAAATCAGAACCATGGCCGCCATGGCCTATAAGATATCCATCGGCCAGCGGGTGATCTACCCCCGGCCGGACTTATGCTATTGCGCCAATTTTTTAAACATGATGTTTGATTCGGTGGTGGTGCCCTATCGCGTTGATGATGAACTGGTTCATGCCCTGAATGTGTTCTGGATTCTCCATGCCGACCATGAGCAAAATTGTTCCACCACAGCCGTCCGGGTGGTTGGATCTGGAAAGGTGAATATTTATTCTACTATTTCCGCCGGGATTTCGGCGCTGTGGGGTCCTTTGCACGGCGGTGCCAACCAGGCGGTTATTCAGATGCTTGAAAATATCCAAAGAGACGGTATCTCTGTGGAAAAATGTATCGCCCGGGCAAAGGATCCAGAAGACGAATTCCGGCTCATGGGATTTGGGCATCGGGTGTATAAAACCTTTGATCCCCGGGCAACAATTATGAAAGAGATGTGTGATATTGTTTTGAAAAAGGTCAAACGAAAAGACCCCCTGCTGGATATTGCCCGGAAACTTGAGGAAGCGGCTCTCAATGATTCCTATTTTAAAGAGAAAAATCTCTACCCCAATGTGGATTTTTATTCCGGAATTCTGCTGAGGGCCATGGGTATCCCCACCAACATGTTTACGGTCATGTTTGCCATTGGAAGGTTGCCCGGATGGATTGCCCAATGGAAAGAGGATGTGTCTGACCCGGAAATGAAGATTGCCAGACCCCGTCAGATTTATACAGGCAACACGCTCTACGAGTATCTTCCCATTGATGAGCGGAAAGAATAGACGTTTATCTGATAGGCGACCATCAAGAAAACCAGCATCCCCTTGGAAAGGGTGATCATCTCTCTTTCTCCGCCAGTTTAACATTAAAGCTACTGTAATTACGGTGGCTTTTTTTTGTTTTCAGAGCCTGGAATTCTCAATATAGCCTCACTTACACACGTGTGAAGTCGATGCACAATTTCTCTGAAAGAACTCTGTTACAAACTTATTGCATGAGAGTATTAAATATGTTATTTGCCATTGTTTTAAATAGAATTTTTTAAAGAAATTGTGGTTGAAAAATAATAAAAGATAGGTTATTTTTTAAATTATTATTTAAATATGGTTCGAATAAAATATAGAATGGATTGAGTTTGCCATGATTAAATTATTTGCCCATCGTGGGTCACCTGAAAAAGAGCAAGAAAATACTATTGTCTCCTTTAAGAGGGCAATTCGTGAGAAGGCTGAGTGGATCGAGTTTGATGTCCGGAAAGGAAAGAAAAAGCATCTCTATGTAGTTCACGATGACAATCTTTCGCGGATAGCCGGGCATGATATTTCACTGAAGAAAGCTAATTTTACGCAAGTAAGAAAAGTTAGGCTTGGTTCCAAGAATGAGAGGGTTCCTTTACTGGAAGAAGTGCTTCTTCTGGCAAAGGATACCGATATCATGCTCAATATTGAGTTGAAGGAAAAACACCTGGAAAGAGAAATCGTTGATATGATAGAACACTATGAAATTTCGTCACAGATTATCATTTCATCGTTTTTTTATCTGCCTCTTCTTGTTCTTGCGGATTACAGGCCAAAATTGAAGACAGCTCTTCTTATAGATGAACCACCGGCCGACCTGAAAGCCCGGCTTATCGAAACAAATGTTAATTATCTTCATCCCAATATTGATCATCTTACGGATGAAACTGTGAAGATTGCACGTTCTTTACGAAAAAAGATAAATCCTTTTACTGTCAACAGTAAAAAGAATCTTAAGAAAGCGCTTCAATATAAAGTACATGGGATTTTCACGAACAGAGTACCTCATATGCGTAAGGTGTTGAAAGAGATGGGTGGTGAAGATTAGATGTTGAGTCAGGTAAAAAAGGCCTTCACATAAAAAAAGAGTTAAAGACTCCAATGGTGTGATCAATATCCTGGGGGGTAATATCCAGATGGGTGACCAGGCGTAACTGATTGGATTGGTCGGTGAGAATTTTTTGGGCCTTTAAATGCTGATACAGTTTGCGTATATCCCCTTTAATATCCATAAAAATAATATTGGTTTGAACCTCACCGGGATCAATGTCTATCCCGGGTATTTCAGATATCCCCTGGGCCAGTCGCCTGGCATTTTCATGATCCTGTTCAAGTCGGTTCACATTGTTTTCCAGGGCATAAAGGCCTGCTGCTGCCAGAATACCTGCCTGGCGCATGCCACCCCCCAGAACCTTCCGCCACCGCCGGGCCGTTTGAATGAATTCTTTTGGACCGCAGAGCACCGAACCCACCGGCGCACCCAGTCCTTTGGATAGGCAGCAGGATACCGTATCAAAATGGCGGGTGATTTTCTGTACATCCACATTTAGTTTTACGGCGGCATTAAAGACCCTTGCCCCGTCCAGGTGAAGCAAAAGGTTGTGCTGATCCACAAAGGTGCGGGCCTTTTCCAGATAGCTTATGGGCAGCACTTTCCCTCCCTGGGTGTTTTCAAGGCATA
>JAFLJU010000275.1 GCA_022712835.1 Desulfobacteraceae bacterium | reverse complement strand
AGATAAAGTCTAGATTTATTTTTCCTTATAATATCAGCCACTTACACGATTTCAATCTAAGTCTTTACGAAAAATAAATATTGTTTTGAATGAAATGCTTATCTATTCGTGCATTTCACATTTGACCAAGAATTGCTGAATTTTAGTGCCTTTCGTGTAGAATAAAAAAAATAATTGGTTTATAAATTTGAAAAATTTCCCCGGGCTATCCCTGTGAAGGCTCATTTTTTATATGATATTGAAAGCTCTTTTACCTCGATAGATTCTTATCTTTTTGGAAAGGCTTGCACACAGTGTTGGCATCTTTGATTTATGTGGGCAGAGGCTGTGGCAGATAACCAAAGAAGAGGCCCTGGCTTAAGTTGGATGGCACCGGGCCCCAGGGTGGGTACAAGTTGACAATATTTCTCAAATGATTATTGTGCTTTAATATTATAAGGAGGGATACCATGAAAAAAGATACCATCTGCAATCCGCCCAGAGCTTTTGTCAGCCTTGATCCATTATTGGCATTCTGGGAAAAAAATCTGGTACCAGAATGCTCCCATATGCGGTCCATGTTCAGGGAATTAACGGAAAAGATAAGTCAGATTCCCCAATTACAGGGCCCCATCAGGGATATTCACAATTTTGAAAAATATCATGATATCATCCGGCCATTGATGAGCCCTGTCTTTCCAGCTGCCTCCTTTAATCGAGACATTATGGGGGCCCTTACGCCCTGTACTGCCGAGCCTTTTTTTGTGACCCCGGAGTTCCAGCGGTTGTTCCTTGACAAGGACAATACCCTAAAGGCTTCCCTCCAAAAAAACGATGAAACAGAAATCTCAAAGAAACTGCTAAAAATCTATTTTCTCATATTGGAGCGGATATACGGATTCAGCTGCCAGCGGCTTGAAAATGTGGACATTAAAGTTGATCCCAATGGCGAAAATGGACTGGCTCGATATTACGGGATAACAACAGATTTCCAGTTTGTCAAAATAACCCCCCTGGAAAGCCCCAAACAATTGTCTGAAAAAGATCGAGATGAGATCACAAACAATCTTACCGATATTAATATCCTGGCCAAACACATTGACCTGGATCGATTCGAATATACAGGGTTCGCCATTGTACGGGCCCTGGATGTAACCGAATCCGAAGTGATTTCAGCCCTGGAAAGGGAGTTGATCGACCACCAGGCCATTTTCTCCTCGGACGGAATCAGGCACATGGAATCCAGGCTCCAGGTCTTATTTCAACGGCCGGGGATATCCGTGGGGATTGCCGCCCTCCAGGGTGATCAGGTAATGATCATCAAAAATGACTGTGACTCCCGTATCAACTGCCTGTTCTCCAACTCCCATCACATCAGCCTTAACGAGGTACAAGGATCGGTCTGGATTCAGGCGGCCAAAAACAATGCGGTCCTTCGAATACCGGACCTTTCCAAAAAATCCGATCTGGTTCCGGCCGAACAACAGGCGGTAGCAGCCGGCATCCGTTCCATGCTGTTGTCCCCCTTGTCCTACCAGGGTGAGATCATCGGAATTCTGGAAATATTTACCACCACCCCCAATGAGCTAGGTCCTATTGATGCCATGCTCCTGGAGCAGGTCACCCCCATATTTTCCGCAGCATTGAAAAGGGGAATGGATGAAATGAACAAACATGTTCAATCCATTATCAAGGAAACGTGTACAGCGGTTCACCCCTCTGTGGAATGGCGGTTTGAACAAGCAGCCATGAGCCACATGGAACGGCTCAAACAAAACAATAACGCATCTACCATGGAACCCATTATTTTCAAGGATGTGGTGCCATTTTTCGGGCAATCCGATATAAGGGGGTCCTCTCTGGCCCGGAATAAGGGAATCCAGCAGGACCTTACCGATCAACTTTCCCTTGCCCTGGGCATCATGGAAACAGCTTCTAACTTAAGGCCCTGGCCGATTTTACAAGAATATAAATATCGAATCAATTCCAAAATCCAGGAGATTGCAGGTGGGGTGACCTCCAGTGACGAAAATGCAGTATTTACACTTTTAAACAAAGAGCTTGCCCCCACATTTCAAGACCTTAAGGGACTGGGAACCGATATTTCCCGCCAGATTGACCATTACACCCGTTTGCTGGATCCTGCTGCTGGCATGATCTACAACAAAAGAAAGGATTATGAAGAAAGCGTATCAAAGCTGAACCAAGCGCTTTCCAGTTTTTTAGACCGAGAAGACGGCCTGATCCAAAAAGATTTTCCTCATTATTTTGAAAAACGCCAGACCGATGGCGTGGATTACATGATGTATATCGGGGCTTCCATGAACCAGGGCCAAAGCCTTGCCAATTTTCATATCCAAGACATGACCCTGTGGCAATTGATGCTCTCCTGCGGTCTTGCCTGGCATACAAAGAAAATCAAACCGGAACTGAAAGTACCCCTGGATACCTGCCACCTGATTCTGGTCAATCACACCCCCTTGTCCATTCGATTCAGGTTTGATGAAAAACGGTTTGATGTGGATGGCGCCTATGACGTTCGCCAGGAAATCATAAAATCCCGCCTGGATAAGGCCCTGATCAAAGGCTCGGGGGAACGACTCACCCAGCCCGACAAAATTGCAGTGGTGTATTCCACCCCTGCCGAGGGCAAGGAAATCAAGCAGCACATGGATTTTCTCATGGGCAAAGGCAAACTTGACAAGGATCTTGAAATGCTGGAATTAGATGACATGCCCGATGTTCGTGGATTAAAAGCCCTGAGAGTGGGGGTAAATCTGAAAGCCATGGCCAGCAGTAATATCATTGAGATGAAGGCGGGATAAGACCCACAACCTTTTTGTGCAGTCAATAAACGGCATTACCCAGAGAAGAATTTTTCTTAAAGGATAATGCCGTTTTTATTTAGCCTGATTATTTAGTTTGGTGGGTAAAAACCCCATCCCAATCGATATCGGGTGGATTTTCAATGAAAAAGGAACTTCGTTCCAGATAAATCTTATTTACCTTTCTATCCGGATATTGCCGGCAAAGGGTTTGGAAAATTTCATGGGCTTTATCAAAGTGTTTGGTTTTATATGCCACAAGCCCCTGTTCATATGCCTGCAATTCTGACTCAAGAGATTGTTTTTCTTCGGTGCTGGGCAGATAGACGGTATAGATCCCCACCGGCTCGTTTTTTCCCTTAACCCTGACCCGATCCAACTCCTGGAACTGCATGGGTAAAGATAATTTGGTTACCATGACCTCACTGACCATAAGTTTCACCCCGTAAAATTTGGTCAACCCCTCCAGCCGGGAGGTCAGATTTACGTTGTCTCCGATAATGGTATAATCAAACAGGTCAGCGGATCCCATGTTCCCCACCCGGCATTTCCCGGAATGAATCCCGATACCGATATCAATTTGTATTCCGTATTTATCGATGAACACCCGGTTCAATTCCACAAGGGCTGACAGCATTTCAAAACCTGTTTTAACGGCCAGGGCCTCATGGTTTTTCACGTCAAGAGGGGCATTCCAAAAGCACATCACGGCATCCCCAATAAATTTATCCAGGGTGCCGTGATTTTTGATGATACTTTTCGTCACCGGTGTAAAATAATCGTGGAGCAGCATGGTCACCTGGGTGGGGGACAAACGTTCAGACAGGGAGGTGAAACTGCGAATATCGGCAAACATAATGGTGATCTGTTTTTCCTCGCCGTCCAGACTCATCTTTTCAGGGGACTCGCTGATCTGATCCACCACCGCCTTGGAAACATATTTACTGAAGGCAGACCGGTAAAATTTCTTTTTCCGTTCCGAAAACCAAAATTTAAACAGATTCAACAGGGAAAAATTTGCCCCCACTACCAGCAAAGGAAATAAAGGAGATATCCAGATATGATGGGTTTTCAGACTAAAGATCCCGCCATACCAGGCACAGGCTCCCAACATCGCTGTTATCGGCAATGTCAGCCATCCGCTGGCCCAACCGATCAAAATGGTGGTGACAATCCCCCAAACAAAGATCGCCAAAAGTTCCAGACCGGGAACCCAGTCCGGTCTGCGGATAAAGTCCTGATTCAAAATATTATCCACGATGGTGGCGTTGACTTCCACCCCGGGGAACACCGCATCCAGGGGAGACACCCTTATATCCATGAGACCTGCGGCGGAAGACCCCAAAAAAACCACCTTCTTGTCAAGGGCTCCGGGAGATACCCTGTCTTCCAACACGTGTCCTGCCGGGATATAGGAAAAGGTGTGGCCGGGTCCCTTGTAATTAATAAGCATGGATCCGTTGGCTTCTAAAGGAATAATGGTATTTCCCATTTTAAGGGATTCGATCCCCCCTTGGGTAACCTTGACGATGGGATCGCCAATTTTACCTTCCAAGGCGGTCACCAGAGTCGCAAGGGACAGATGGGGGTATATCTTTCCCTTCCAGGAAATCATCAAAGGAACCCTTCGCAACACCCCATCAATATCTGTAAGGGTATTCATAAATCCTGCATGACCAGCGGATTCCAAAAGCTGTGGCAGGGGGGGAACACACCTGAAAGCTGAAATCAGATATTTGTCCGCCGGTTTTGAATTACTACCCCGGATTTGTGAGACCTTGAAAGGAGGCAAACCTCCTTTTCCCAAACCTAACGATTCCTCTGGGGCAAAAGAAAAGGAATACCCAAGAATAAAGGGGCCTGTCCCAAGAACATCGGCAAGCAATTGATCATTGTCCATCAATTGCTTGGGCAATCCAGAAAACTTAACCTCAAGCTGAAGATCCCGCTTGAGCATTTTTTTTATTACCACAGGGGAAGTTCCGTCGGGCTCTCCGAACAGAATATCATTCCCCACAGCAAGGGCACCGGCCATCTGGATCTTTTTCAGCAGCAGAGCGACACGATATCTCGGCCAGGGCCATTGGCCGAATTTTTCAATGCTGTACTCATCAATGTCAACCACAACGACGGAACTTGGCTTATTTTTAACAATGGTTTTTTGGAGGAATACATCATATAGCCTATATTCCATCAGCTTCAAATAGGTCGGTTTAAACACATAAATGCTGACCAGGCAGAGGGTAATCAAAAGCCCTATCAAAAACAGGGTCCATTGAATCTGTTTAAACATTTTCAAACGCTTCTTCAAGCTCTTCATTGATGGTGTATTTCACATAAAATTAAGATAAATCAAATGAAACAAAACTTCCCTAACCAGATACTTTTTACGCTTGACAAACACGGTTCATTAATGTTTATGTTAAAGGGACTTCATCGGTAAAGCAACAAAAAAAATCACAATATTAACTTAATATATTTCCAGGATTAATGGGAAATAGTGAAAAATAGGATGAAAAATAAGATGAAAAAATATTACTATACCCTTTTAATGGTCATATTTACTACTTTTTATTTTTCCCCCGCATTATTTGGACAAACCGCTGTTGACACACCCATAAAAAATATCTTTACTCCACTCCAAATCCCCACGCCTTGCTGACCGGCCTTTTGGAAAACCATGAAGAGATCAAAACCTATCGGCACAGGGTTGAAAGCGCCCAGGGACAGGTACGGCAGAGTATAGGACTCTATTTACCTGCCCTTAACTTATATGGCGATACCGGACCAGAAACAGTAGAAAAAGAACTAATAGCGACGACCAATGAATTTCGTCATTCGGTCACCTTAAAAGGCACCCAGCTCATAACCGATTTCGGCAGGACCACAAATACCATTGCCCGGGATGAAGTTGGTCTCGAACGGGCAAAAGCGGGCCTTGACTCCATCAGCCAGCAAATGATACGGGATGGCATCACCGCCTATATCAATATCGTAAAGGCCAGGGAACGGCTAAAAAAAGCCCTTCAGTCTGAAGGCCGGATCAAAAAATTGACCGGGATTGAAAAAGTTTTGGTTCAAAAAGGTGCTGGTTTAACATCGGATGTGCTCCAGGCAAAATCACAATTGGCTGGCGCCATGGCCCTAAGGGTTGACGCCCAGGGAGAGCTTGATCTTGCAAAGAACCATTTCCAGGCCGTCTTTTATCATTTTCCCACCTCCTCTGAAGTTGACTCATTTATTGAAATCACCTTTCCTGAGACCCAATTGCCAAATGCCCTTGAATCTGCCATTGATACAGCAGTTGAAAACCATCCGGAAATCAAGATCACCCGGTTTGATCTTGATCTGACCCGGAAAGACATCAGTATTTCAAAATCTGCTTATTTCCCCAACCTGAGTCTCTTTGCAGAAGCAATCAACGCCAATAATGACGATGGTTTTGCGGGATATAAACGAAACTATGGGGCCGGAATTGAATTTAGTTACAACCTTTTCCGGGGCGGCAGCGACCAGGCAGCCATCTCAAGTGCGATTGCCAACAAGACCGCAGCCACCACCCACCTTGAGCATGCCCAGAAACTTGTCAGGGAACAGGTCCAAAATAGCTGGACACAATTGGCCACCCTAAAACGAAGACAAGAACTTTTATACCTGCAGGCCGAAATCTTAAAAAACTTCCTGGAACTTGCCGAAAAAGAAAGAATAATGGGGACCCGATCCCTATTAGATGTTCTCAATGGAGAGGTAAATTACATCAATGCCCAAGGGAATGCAATTGCCGCAAGAGAGGACACAAAAATAGCGGCCTACAACCTTTTGTTTTCCATGGGATTGATCAACCTTGATTTATTTGCGAAGTAAACCGCTTATCTTGATTTTAATTTATCTGCTATGAATGAACTTGTCAGAAGATTGTTTCACCGGCCGGTCCTGGCGACAGAACTCTTTGCTGCAACCCTGTTAACCACCCTGCTGACTCTTGCCCAGCCCCTTTATGTCATCCAGCTATTGAACAGATATGTCAATTACGGATTTCACGGCACCCTGATCACCCTTACCATTGGCATACTGATCGCGATTTTGCTCCAATTTTGTTTCAGAATTGTCCGGACAAAAATGGCCGTAGCCATCAACCAGGAACCCAATGATCGACTCTCCAGGGACATTCTATCCATCATCAGCCGGGCCAAGGCAGAACCCCTGTCCCAGCTGTCAAAACCAAGGATTCAAGAAGCCCTCAACCAGGTTCAGACCATCCAGCAAAGCCTGGATGCCCAGACAATGATCGCTATTTTAGATGCCCCTTTTTCACTGATCTTTATTGGGGTTCTCTACCTGTTAAGTCCTGTCCTTGCGGGGATTACAATTTTGGGTATTCTTCTGGCCTTGCTTTCCGGATGGCTGACCATTCTAAGATCCCAGAAAAGTAGTGAATCACTTTTTAGAGTCCTATCTGAACACCGAAACTTGAATTCCTCCGCCGTCAATGCCATGGAAACGGTTCGGGCCTTTGTGGCAAGCACTTTTCTATTTAAAAGATGGGATACCCAATTAAACGATATCAGTCGCTTGAAAAATAAGCTGACCGGTTACAAAGAATTATCCCAAACCATGACCATGACCGGCAGCTCCCTGACTAGTGTCTTCCTCTATGCCGCAGGGGCGGTTCTAGTGGTCCAGGGGAACTTGTCTGTGGGGGCATTGATCGGTGCCAATATTCTTTGCGGCAAAGCCTATCAGAATACCACAAGATTGGTACAGACCGCCTTCTCCCTGGCAAAGGCAAAGCAGGCATTCAAAGATCTTTCAGTGTTCAGACAAATTCCCTTTGAAGCCGCAACAGGATCTGCCTTAAAAAACTATCAGGGCCGGATAGAATTCCAAGATCTGGGGTTTTCCTATCCCAATTCCAGCACACCTTTATTTGAATCCCTAAGCCTTCAACTGGAACCAGGGGATGTAATGGCGGTGTCCGGTGGAAACGGAACCGGCAAGACAACCCTGGTCAAACTGCTGACAAACCTTTTGGAACCCAAGCGGGGAAAGATACTGGCCGATGGGGTAAATATTCTGCAGATGGCACCGGCATGGTGGCGCAAACAACTCATCTACATGCCCCAGGAACCAGAATTTATAAACGGCAGTCTCCGGGAAAATATTATGTTGTTGAACCCGGACTTAGATGATACCCGTTTGAATGATATCCTGAGAAAAACGGATTTAAAATCTTTTCTGGACAAGACTCCCCAGGGGTTAGAGACACTGTTAACAAACAATGAGAAAAACTTTCCCCCGGGAATCAGAAAACGGCTCGCTCTGGCCCGGGGCCTTGCAGGTGATGGGATTTTAGTCCTGTTGGACGAGCCCACGGATGCCATGGACAAAAAAGGGGTGGAAGCGGTGTATGCCGCCATGAATGACCTGGCCAAATCCGGAAAAACCATCATTGTTTTTACAAATGATCCCAACATTTTAAAAGGCGCTTCCCTGTGCCTGAATCTGGACAAAAAACCCATACCGGAACTGACCCATAAAGTCATCCTGCCCCATAATGGACAAATGCCGTCATGACAGACCCTAATGCACAACCCATATCAAGGGTCACCCACATTTTCTTTTTTCTGCTCGTCTTCATGTGTGTTGCATTTTTTCTATGGGCCTATACCGGTACCCTTGATATTGTCAGCATGGCAGATGGGCAGGTGGTTCCCAGTGGAAAAATCAAGCATGTGCAGCATTTTGAAGGGGGTATCATCCAGGAAATCAAGGTCAGTGAAGGGGATGAAGTTAGGGTTGGCCAACCCCTGGTTGAACTGGAACAGCTGCGCAGCTTTGCAAGCCTTGATGAGCTGGAAATGCGGATGGAGTCCCTTCAAGTGGATGTGCTTCGGTATGAAGCCCAATTAAGGGAAGAGGATCATATCCCTTTCCCCCCGGATATCCGCCAGAAGCTGCCCCTGCTGGTTCTGGAAGCCAATGCCTTGTTTGATGCCCATGGAAACAGCCTTCAAAGCACGATCAATAAATTACAGACCGTTATCCATCAGCGGGAGCAGCGGATAAAAACCATTCAGTTCCAGCTGAACAACAAGAGGGAACGGCTTCCCCTTCTTGAAGAAGAGCTGGCCTTAAGCCAAGAACTGCTCAATGACAATTTAACCACCCGGATCAAGCATATTGATATTCTCCGGCGAAAAAAAGAAATCGAAGGCAAAATCATCAATGACGAGTCCTCTTTGAAAGAAGCCCGGCATGCACTGACAGAAACCCAGGAAAAATCAAATGAGACCCTCAACCAGTTTAAAGAAAAAACCCGGGAAAAACTTAAAGAGGTCACCCAGGAATATAAGGAATTCTCCGTCCGGGTCAAAAAATTTGAAGACAGCCTTAAAAGAACCATAATCCGCTCTCCCATAAACGGGGTGGTCAAAAAACTCTATCTTGTCACCCGGGGGGGGGTGGTCAAACCCGGGGATACCCTGGTAGATATTGTCCCCACTGAAAAACGGCTCCTCATTGAAGCCCACCTAAATATTTCCGATATCGGCTATATTAAAAAAAGCCAGATCGTTTATCTGCAACTGCCCAACAAAGATGCCAACAAGTTCAAAAAATTAGAAGGAACCGTGGTGAATATCAGTCCGGACACCTTTACCGATCCCCAGGGGAGAACCTTTTATAATGTGTTGATTGAATCGGAAAAAAGCTATTTCCAGTCAGATGAACAAAAGTATCGGCTATATCCTGGCATGGTCCTTATCGCCTATATCCACATAGGGGAACGGACCATTTTAGACTATCTGTTAGACCCCTTTGTCAACACCTTGAGTTTTTCATTACAAGAGCGATAGTATGCGGTTTATTTTTATTCATCCCAATTTTCCGGCCAAATTTAGGTATATGGCAGAATTTCTGGGCAAAAACCCTAAAAATGAAGTGCTGTTCGTCACGGCCAACCCAAGAAATGAATGGAAAATTCCCGGGGTGAAAAAAATCTTTTTTGAAGAAGGCACTCCCCTTGAAGACCCCAAAAACCCGGCACTGGTTAATTTTTCCACCTTGCATGCAAGGGGCCAGGGCGTGGCCAAAGCCCTTCTTGATCTTCGGAAAGAAAAATTTATGCCCGATCTTATCATCGGACATTCCGGCTGGGGCAGCACCCTTTATATCAAGGACATCTACCCGGAAGTTCCTTTGCTGGGCTATTTTGAATGGTATTACGATGCCAGAAGTCCCAATGTAAGATTTGGCCGTAAAAACCCGCCAAGTCTTGGTGTTCGAATGGAATCCAGGGAAAGAAGCCTGTCCATTCTCTCGGATCTTGCGGCCTGCGACCATGGCATCTGCCCCACCCAATGGCAAAAAGCCCAGTTCCCAAGGGAATTTCATAAAAAATTGTCCGTGGTCCATGACGGCATCAATCCAGATTTTTTCAAGCCGGATCCGGGCAAAAAGCTGGTCCTGCCGGACCTTGACTTAAGCGATGCCAAGGAAATAGTCACATACACGGCCCGGGGACTTGAGCCCCATCGGGGCTTTCCCCAGTTCATTGAAGCCATCCCCCATCTCTTAAAAAAACGGCCCGAAGCCCATGTGGTGATTGTGGGTCAGGACCGGGTCTCCTACGGCCCGAAGCTTGCTGATGGAGATTCCTGGAAACAACGGATGCTTGAAAAAGTTAAACTGGATGAAGAACGGGTCCATTTTGTGAAGCCCCTGCCCTATGGCAAATACCTGGAAGTACTCCAGGCCTCCACGGTCCATGTATATCTTACCGTACCCTTTGTGCTGTCCTGGTCCCTGCTGGAAGCTTTATCCTGCGGATGCCTGGTGGTGGCCTCGGATACCCAGCCCGTAAAGGAAGTGATCCAGGACGGGGTCAATGGAATTCTGGTGAATTTCTTTGACTCTGAAAAAATAGCCGGAAAGGTGGCTGCCTGCCTGGACTATCCCTCCTTTATGGAAAACATCCAGACCAATGCCAGAAAAACCATTACAGAACGCTATGCTCTGGACAAAATGCTCCAGGGTCAGGTGGGTATCATGAAACAGCTCACCCAAGCCGCCACCAAACAAAGGGATGATCAAAGAAAGAGTCGGTTCGGCTGATTTACCGGAACTGGTTGCGTTGACCCCGGGATTCCTGGCGGCCTCGGTAATCTGATATTCCTATTCAATGATCAGTTTAACCGCTTCCAGAATTTAAAAAAAAATCCGGCATAACCCGCATCCACTAAAAAATTTTATTGATTTTCAGACTTGTAAGGAGTCACCAAATATCATAGAACATAGATCTAATTTAAACGGATCACCCTTAATGCGCGAACAATAGTTCGTCTATTACCGGTTACAATGCTTAAAAACACAGTTTTTCTACCAATAATGAAAAAAATGAAAACGAAAAAAAACGGAGTCAGAGAAATTTTATTAATGGGGGTGTTCTGGCGGATACTCTTTATTGAAGCGGTCCTGCTCGTATATTCACTTTTTTACCGTTGGTTCACCGAAGATGCAGGTCCCTCTGATCTTTTCTGGTATGCCCTGCGAATTATTTTTTTGGTGGGAATTATCATTGTTTTTATGATGGTCACCCTGAAAAAATTTCTCACGGACAAAATCATTACCCCCCTTGAATCCATCGCAGCCGCCAACAAAGAGATCCAAAAAGATTATTCGAGGGCAGGCAAGATTGATCTGCCAGAGGATTCCCCGCATGAAATCAGAACCATTGTCACCTCAAGAACGGATATGCTCAAACAAATCATAAAAGTTTCCGATGAACGGTTAAATCTGGTTAACTTCATCAAAGAAACATTTGGGCGATATCTATCCCAAACCGTGGTGGACGAGATTCTCACCTCTCCGGAAGGACACAAGCTCGGGGGCACCAGAAAAGAGGTGACCGTATTGATGTCTGATTTGAGGGGATTTACCAGCCTGTCCGAGGCCCGTGATCCCGAAGAGATGGTTCAATTGCTCAACCGCTACCTTGAAAAAATGTCCAGAATCATTCTTAAATACGATGGCATAATTGATGAAATCATCGGGGATGCAATCCTTGCGGTATTTGGTGCCCCAAAAAACCACGGCAACGATCCTGCACGCGCCATTGCCTGCGCCATTGAAATGCAAAACTGCCTGGAAGTATTAAACAAAGAGGTTCTTGATTCCGGATATCCCTGTCTTGAAATGGGGATTGGCATCAATACCGGTAATGTTATTGTGGGAAACATCGGTTCAGAAGTCAGGATGAAATACGGTATTGTCGGGGATGCTGTGAACAAGGCGTCGCGAATAGAATCCAACAGTATCGGTGGCCAGGTGCTCATCGGCAAGTCCACCTATGATCAGGTCAAACCCAAGGTGGTGGTCACCCCGGCCCAACACAGAATGATGAAAGGCATGAAAAAACCATTGGTTTTTTATTCGGTCACAGGTATCAAAACACAAGAGTACCGTGTTTCCCTGAAGGCTGTCATCCCATCTCAGACCCGTCTTGCCATCAAGCTTCCCTTTCAATGCTGGACCATCCAGGAGAAAAAGGTAAGCCCCCTACCCATCCTGGGAGAAACAATTTCTCTGGATGAGGGCAGTATTTATGCCACCACCACCGTTCCCATTGCACCCTTCACCGATATTAAACTAAAATTTGATTTTTGTGTGGATGCCCATTGTTTTGACGACATCTATGCCAAAAGCATGTCCTCTACAGCAGAACAATTCCAAGGCACAAGGTTCAGCATTACTGCCATGGAAGGAAAGGATCAAAGCATCATCAAAAAATGGATGGCCGAAGCATCCCCCTAAGCGAGACTCACAGCATTCCAACCCCTTTTCTCCTTGACAAGAAAGACAAATTGTATTTGGATGGCTTCAACCATTTTTCTTAAGATTAATTTATAATTATACCCTTTTTATAGGACTTTAGACCCATCATGAATCTTTTCCCTTTTTTCAGTTCAGGATATCGCCGCAAAATTGCCATCTCGGTTTTGGCTTCTTTTTGCATGCTGGTATTGCTGGCAGAATCCAGCCC
>JAFLJU010000216.1 GCA_022712835.1 Desulfobacteraceae bacterium | reverse complement strand
CATTTTCCAAATTATTTTCGATTTGCCCATGATTGACATAGTCGTCCATGGGAATAGAATCAAGCTTGGCAAGATTGATGATAATATTCCCGTCATTGTAAAATCCATTTTCACAATGAGCCAAAAGCTGTTGCAATCGTTGGAGAAGACCCTCTTTATTATGGATATTCAAATCTCCCTCATCCACTGTAAAGGAGGTGAAAATTTGTTCATTGATAAGTTTCATAAGAATCCCAATCTCAGATTCATCAAAACTATCCTTGATCAAAAAAAGAAGATTTGATGTGATATGTCGTAATTGAGACTTAAATTTTGCGATCTGATTTTCACAGATATTAATTTTCTGCTCTATTCGTTTGGCAGGATCAACAGAAGATTTCGCCAGCTCGCCAATTATTTTATCCCTTTGTTTTTCAAGGGAAGCCAATTGTTCCTGCCGGATTTCCAGGGAAGGAGAAAGCTTAAAATGAAACTCCTTTTTTTCCAGAGCCCCCAGTCTGTCTTTCAAGCCTTCCTTTAGCTTGTAACACCTCTTGAATTGATCCCCTAAAATTTCAATTTCCTGTTCAGTTTTAATGATCGAGTTTTCAATTTCATCAAAATCCGTTTTTAATTTTACGATGGTAGCTCGTTTGAGATCCCGATCTTTTTGATACCGATTTTCAATGGTTTTATAGGCGAAGGATAAAAATTGACCGAGAATATCATGTGTCTCTTTCAGTTCGCCCAACCTTGCCACCTCTTTGGAAATACTTTCAGCGGTTTCAATCTTATTTCTGTCCTTCTCAAAGGACTGGTTATACTCTCTATACTCGGTCATAAAATCACCGGAAACCGTATCCCAGCTTGGCAAAAGGGCGTTGATCAAAAACATTTTGACCTCTTCCAGACTAAAGTCATTCATGTGGAGAAGGTTTTTAAAAACATTCATGAACAACCGGTAATTTTTGTCCGTAAGGCTTTTGAGCCGGAAAAGACCAATGGAAAACTTTTCATTTCCCTGGATTGTTATCTCCTTGCCGATCAGCGCATCCTGCATCTGTTTGGGCTTCAACCTTTTCACCCAGACATCGGTGCGCCCCAAATGCTTTTCAAGTTCTTTCAGGGTTCTTATGGCTTTTTTATCCTCTTCACCCGGGTCATCCACTAAAAAATCTGAAAGATCCAACTCTTTTTTAAATGCAAACAACTGATATTCATAACCTGAAAGCGGACCGTTACCAGCAGCACCTAACACATACTTCCCATTATCCGTCAACACCTCGGACAACACATAACTATTTTCATAGGGGAAATAATATTTCAGGGTCTCTTTCTCGCCTTTTGGAAAAACCATATCCCGCCGGTTGCACAGGAAAGGAAACTGAAGCGCGTTAATGGCGGTTGATTTTCCCACATTGTTTGTGGCTGAAATAGACAAGGGCCTGTCAAGGGGAAAATCACCCAAGGAATAGCTCTCGGTATTCAACAACACCAATCTACGGATACCGTAATGGATGCTCGGCTTCATTTCTATTCTTCCTCAACCGGGTACTCGGATTTTAAGGGTTCGACAAATTCCGCAAACAATGAGGTAAACCGTAAGACTGACTTTTTGAACATGATCAAATAATTATCCCGCAGTTCTAAAAACCCATATTTTTGCAATCGGTTAAGAACCTTTATCAAATCGGATTCATCTTTGATATTTACCTTTTCCATGATTTGCCGATATTGATCCACTTTTAAGTGGGGCAGATCCTTCACCAGATAATGATCCTCAATAATGGCTGAAACCGGGTCCTTTCCCTGGTCTGCTAAAAAATCATAGAGCACCGCCATGAAAAGGGTAAATTTTTTGCTGACCCTATTCACCGAGACCCGTTCTTTATTCGGCTCAAAATAATAGATACCGCCATGGCCTTCGCAAAGAGAATACCCTAGGGAATTAAACAAATCCCTGTATTGCCCCTCACGCCCTGTTAAGTCCGCCCAGAGTTCTCCATCATCAATACTTAAGTGATACCCACTGGAAAAATGATGAAATAATTCTTTAACAAAGCGTAAAGAGGTAATTTCTTGATCATTGGTGTTCATAATGTTCCACCCCTATATTCAATCCGTCAATGACATGGGTTTTTGTCTGGTAACGCCTGTTTCCTGCTGTATTCACCTTTAGGCTTTTCTCGGTCATCATCAGCAGGATAATATCTAAAATTTTCCCGGTGGAAAACGCCGGATATTGGTCAATGGCCCATTGCACTGCATCTTTAATGGGCAGGTTGGCTAGGATATCATTTAACACCGCATACCGGTTCAAAGGCGGCACCCTGTTCAACATATTTTGTGCCCTTTCTTCACCCGGGACAATGGAAATTGACGGCGCAGGATTTTCTTTTATATCCTTGAACCCGGCAAAAAACTTAAGCAACAAAGTATCATTGCTCAAAAGGGGAGACCGTTCCTTAAAAAACCATTCAATGGTGGCTGTTTTTTCAATAACCCTAAATTTATTTTTCCGGGCATACTCTAAGATCACGGAAGTTCCCCGGGTCACTTTTGAATTCAGCCTTGCAATCTCATACAGGGGCTGCAAAATTTCCCTGGACAATCGAAAGATTTGGATGAGATTTGCCTTCATATCCACAACCATGTGTTTGGCCATATGAACATTTTCCTGCTCACTGATCAGAACCCCGGTCTTATCAAGAATATCACTAGCCCTTTCAAGGCGGATAACCACCTGGTCGGTATTGGCATCAAAAGCCCCCCAGGGATCAATCAGTTCTCCCATGGGGGTGATATAGTGGTCCCAGGTTTCAAGCACATCGGCGTAGCGCTGTTTTAAGGGAATAATGGTACTTTTCTTGTTTGATTCAGCCACAATGTTCTGGATGGCCTTATAATTATGAAGGGCCTGGGCTTTGACCGTTTGGGTCTGTCTGTTGATCTTTTTGATGCACCGGATCAACAGGTCCAACTCCCGGTTTTCAACCGCCCGCAGCAGTTTAGAACTTAATTCATCAAATTGTTTCAAATGGACAATGATACTTTCGGAAAGGCCCAGTTGCTGCTCATTTAACAGATTTTCAACAATCTGTTCTGTCAGGTAACCCAGATTATACAGGGTCTGACCGGAAAAAATCTGGGTGATAACATCATGGGATAAGAGCTGTTCAATCAAAACCGT
>JAFLJU010000280.1 GCA_022712835.1 Desulfobacteraceae bacterium | reverse complement strand
GGAAGATTACGACCCAGACGATATTTATTGGTAAACCTTAATCCAATTTAAAGGCCCTATTATGACCGATTCAATGAACAGCTCAGAAGCCGGATACGCATTATCAAAACAACTCCCATCAATAGAGTTTATCTCTACCAACTACGGTGATTTGTTTTTGGACTATGAAATGAAAAAAGCTGTCCAGAAGGCTTTGACACCGATTATTGAAAGCAATTTACCAGGTAAGAGCAATAAAATGAAGATATTGTCACCGCTACAATCTGCTTTGAATAATATTGAAACTAAGATTACCCCTGAAGAAATCTTAGCTTTAAAAAAAGAAATCATAAATTCATACGCTGCCGGGGTTTATGACGGTCACCTGAAACCATCATCACACAAAATTCAGGATGCAGTTGAAAGGTCAACTATCTATCACGATATAAAAAACTCAGAATTGGTAAATTGGTTCAATGAACAAAAAGAATCGGCGGCGTAAAAAATATAAAGGCCGGTAGCTCTAACTACCGACGCTCTTAGGAGATTTAATGGTGACTGAAAAAATTATAGTATCAAGCAGTTTCGGGAAAGATTCCACGGCCATGCTCCACCTCATGCTGGAAAAAGGAGTCAAGATTGATGAAGTTCTATTTTTTGAGACTGGATGGGATTTCCCAGAAATGGAAGCTCATATTCAGAAAGTTGAATACAACACCGGTATTGTTGCCACCAGGGTCAGGTATTATAGGCATTTTGACGAGCTTTTGAGACGGTACGGTTGGCCCCATGGATCAGGCGGCTGGTGTGTGGATTGTAAAACCAAAACCTGCAACAAATTTATTCGTTATGCTAAAGGCACACAGGAACATATTGGATACACCACGGATGAAATACACCGCAGTGAACGCCCCAGGCTAAAACTTAAAAAATGGTCAGTCCAATTCCCCCTAATTAATTATGGACTCAGCGAAAAAGATGCCCTGAATTATTGCCGGTCCTTAGGCTATGACTGGGATGGTCTTTATGATGTTTTTAGCCGGGTGTCCTGTTTTTGCTGCCCCAAGGCGGGACAAAAAAGAATAGACAAACTCAAGGCTAATTTCCCGGCTTTGTACGAACGGTATCTTGTTATGGATGATATCGCCCAGGCCAGAAACAAAGCAGCTTAGACTAATTATATTAAACTTATTTTATTTAGGAGGATTTTATGTCTTTTCTCTGGCCCGGCCTTTTCAATATGGATCACCTTTCCACACATATCTGCCCAAGCCACAAGTGTACGCATAAAAGCAAAACGTTTCTGAAAAACAAGCGTAAAGAAATGAAAAAGAATCGGCGGCGTAGAAAATAGAAAGGCCGGTAGCTTGAACTACCGACCTTTTCGGAACGTAAAACCCCTGCAAAAAAGGATATTACATGAAGCAATCTAATAATTCAGAGACAACTTGTCAAGGCATTCGCCCTTCCTTCGATGTGACTTCCACGCGCGCCAGCGCGGGGGAGTCCAGCGAAGGGGTACAAGCCCCTATCACATGTACCCCCCAAGTAGTTAATTGCACGAATATTTATTCTGGAATTGACACTCTTCATTTAAGCGTTTTTGTAGATCTTGAAAATTCAATTTTGATTCCTGAAATTGAAGCTGCTCGGGAAATAGCTCGGGAATATGAGCGTGACGCTGTTCCTTTCACATATTTTTCGCCTCAATGGAACGTACATCGATCAGGTCGTAGGCATTTCAGATACCATCTATCCATGGCTGATACTCACGTTTATTTTAATACTCGCTCAGCAAACGGAAAATTCCCAACTTGTCTTATTGAAATAGGTTCGCTCTCCTGTCATTGTCCCGGCCCGTTTGAGGTTTTTAAACAAATTGAATCTTTTTTTGAATCTTCGGGAGTAGTTACAACACGGCATTCCGTCATACGTGTTGACCTTTCAACAGATTTTGTAAATGTCGATATTAATGAACTTGATATTGACAGGGGAGATCAGTGGATCTCCAGGGCAAGAAATTTTTCAGTTTTTCAAAATCATTGGAATCTCTCCGGTGTCAGTCTTGGCAAAGGCTCTCTAATGGCTCGAATCTATGAAAAGCGTATCGAGTTAAACGAAAAAAAAGCATTTTCAAAATCTGATTTTTTCAATCGTCAATGGGGTCTTATGTCTACCGACAAAAAAACACCCGTTGTTCGTGTCGAATTTCAATTCAGAAGTGATGTTTTAAGGGAGTTTCAATCCGATGATGACTGTTTTTCAATTGAAACTCTCGCAGATCTTAAAGAATCTCTAAACGGTCTGTGGGGCTATGCTTCTAAAATTTGGTTAAGACAAGCTGACAAAGCCGTTGACCGTAAAAATAAAAATCATTCTCAATCTACACTTTCTTTTTTCTGGTCTCTTGTTCAATCCGTTGATTTCGATGCTGATAAAAAGAACCTTTGGCGTAAAAAGAAAAAAAAAGATTATGTCAATATTGATGCTCTTATTGAACAGGGCGTGGGCTGTCTCGTTGCTGCCACCGCTGCCTCTCTTGAAAAGTTGGAAGATTGGAAGCAAATTCCATCTAAGGCTGCATCACTTATCTGGAATCGTCTAAATTACCTTATTAAATACGATATGGAAAAAATTTATGAAAAGGTTCACGTCACATATAATTTAAACAACTTAAACCCTGCCGGACTCAATGTTACCGGTCGATTCATTTAAAAAGGAGATTCAAAAAAAAATGGCTGGAATATCTGAAAAAACAGACTCAATGACATCAATATCACCCCTTAAAACCATACCAATGGGGATTACTGTTAAAGGTCTTATCATGGAGAAAATCGCCGGTACAAGTCAAAAAGGCGTTGAACAATACCACGTGGCTGTTGCCGTTAAGGGTCTTGAAAAGCAGCTTAAAATCAAGACCTCTCTTGAAGGTTATAATAACCTTGTTGAAATGACACCCTATGAAAATAGTGTTGTCTTTTCGGAATTCAATGGCCGTATGTATTGGCAAGAAGCAGAACTCTAACTATTAATTTTTTCAAAAGGAGTATTCGATGATTAAGGACTTTTTCCAGAACAGATTTTTACCTTTTTTGATTATATCTTTTTCCTGTCCCGGTCTGGTCCTTGCCGATGGTGGGGAATGGGTAAGTCTAGTACCTGAGGGGATGTTTGATGGTATTCAATCGGATTTGCTTGTGGCCGTCGGTGGCATTCTCTCTC
>JAFLJU010000208.1 GCA_022712835.1 Desulfobacteraceae bacterium | reverse complement strand
TTTGTTTTCAAAATGAATAATGTTAGCAAATACCTCTACTGGGAAAACAATGCCATCTTTACAAACATGGTCTGTTTCGATGTGCAATGTTTTTCCGGACATGATGATTTTAGTTCTTTCCCTGCATAACTTTCTACCTTTCTCGTCATCTATATCTGCTACTGGTCTTCCGATCATTTCATCTCGCGTATAGCCATGTGTTTTACAAGCAGCTTCATTGGCAGTAACTATAGTTGGAATACCAGTATCATTCGGCTGAAGTATCATACAATATTCACCGGCTTGTTCGAATACCGCTCTGAACATCTCCTCACTTTCTCTAATAGTATGTTCCAATTTCTTATTTCTTGATATTTCATTTTTTAAATACCATATTCCGAATATCGTGAGAATAAACAGAATGGGGGCAAGAAAAAATAAAAGATATTTTACGCGGACCGCGAAAGCTACTGGGGTTTGAGGAAGTATAGGGCCAAACCATTTGTGATAGAGTTCATCGAATGTGCCATTGGCTATAACAAGGCTAAGCCCTTCATTTAAAAGGCTCAATAAATCTTTCCGGCCTTCAGGAACCGCAAAACAAAATTTTTGTTCAAAACCGATTAATGGTTTAGGATTTGGTTTCAAACTTGTTTCTTCAAAAGAATTAATATCTGAAATATTGGAAATATTTAATTTCTTTATCAACTGAAAACCAACCAATCGCTGAATAATAATGGCATCATGCTTGCCATTGGGAAGATCTATCATTGCTTGTTCAAAGCTGTCCTTCAAAATCAATTTATTTGATAAATTTTTTCTGATAGCATATTCATGGGCAGTATCACCTTTCATCACCAGAACTTCTTTATCTATTAAATCAGCTTCTGTGGTTATTGATTTTTCTCCTTCACGGACAAAAATAGTACCTCGCATGCGCAAATTAAGGTGTTGAAAAATCTAATTTTTTATCCCGTTCCTTTGTATAGGAAACAAGTGGAAGAACGTCGAAATGCCCATCCATAAGTTTTTGTTTGATTTCATTCCAAGGACCCACAAAAAAAGAGATGTCTTTACCGATGATTTTAACGACCGCCTTCAAAAGATCCACTGAAAAGCCATCTGCGGTTCCATCGCTCCGTATAATTGAAAAGGGTGGATAATCTAATTCGCTTGCTGATTTAATTGTATTTTGTGTTACAAAATTATCATCGCTTTTTGCTAGGTTAGGCAACGCAATTAAAAGGAGTATGAAAATTGAATTTAAGCCCCAAAATGATCGGTTTTTAAACATAAACTATTCCTGTTTGCATTGTTTAAATTAGATATTATTGTTCAGGTATAAATGTGATTCGGTTTTCCATGCGAACGGTGTCACAAACCTCGGTGTAAACCTTATGGGCTTTATTTTTACCGTTTATTTTTCATGAACTTATTCTTTTATCACTTCATCCAAGGTGTTTCTGACGGTTATTGCCAATTTGCTTTTTGATACAGGCTTTTTTAAAATGGCTTTAATATTGTCTATCGTTGCATTCTGTGCAGATAGTTGTTTGCTGTAACCGGTGCAAAGTATGATTGGAAGGTCGGGATGAATATCCATCATTGATTGGGCCAAATTGATGCCGGTTAATCCCGGCATCGTCATGTCTGTAATAATAAGGTCATAATCTTTGGCTCTTTTTTTGAGTCGTTCCAATGCATCGATGCTATTTGTCTGGGGAGTCACTTTATATCCCAGCCTCTCAAGAATTTTTTGATTGAGTTTAACTATGGATAATTCATCATCAATCAATAAAATTGACTCTATCCCTTTTTGCAAATTCTCTGATTCGGTTGAGTGCTGGATTTGATTATTTTTTGTGGCCGGTAAATATATTGTGAATAGAGTTCCTTTTCCTATGTTGCTTGAAATGGTGATTGTTCCGCCATAAGACTCAACAATCCCATGAACAGTTGCCAGCCCTAATCCGGTCCCTTCTCCGCGATCCTTGGTGGTGAAATAGGGCTCAAAAATTGAACCAATAATATCTGGTGGAATTCCAGTACCTGTATCGGATACTGAAATCTTATTATAGTTACCCGGTTTTAAATTGGGGTATTGCAATACCGCCCTGTCATCAAAATAAAAATCTTCCAAATTTACATTAAGAACACCCCCATTGCTTTCCATTGCATGGGCGGCATTGGTGATAAGATTCATAAAGATTTGATGGATTTGAGTCGGATTTCCCATAATCGGGGTTTTGCTATCAATCTTTGATTGTATTTCAATGGTGGTGGGAATGGAAGATCGTATAAATTTAATCACTTCGTTTGCAATACTGTCAACTCTCAAAGGAGCGACCTTTTCATCGGATTGCCGCGCAATGGTGAGTATTTGCTTTACAAGGTCTTTTGCACGTAAACCGGCCATGTGTATTTCATTAAGATCATCTTCCAGATCAGATCCTTTATCAGCAGCGCTCAATGCAAGATCAGAAAACCCGATAATTGATGTGAGAATATTATTGAAGTCATGGGCAATCCCCCCTGCAAGCGTACCGATGGATTCCATTTTCTGGGCCTGTCGCAAACGAGATTCAAGTGCCATTCTCTCTGAAAGATCCCTGACGATTGAAATCCATCCGCTCCTTTTTCCTTGATCATCTTTGATTTCTAAAACAGTGTGCTCTGTTGGGAAAATATCGCCATTTTTCCGCTTCATGGAAAAAGAAACATCTTTTATAACCCCATGCTTTTCAACGTTCTGGTAGAGCATAGTTTGAAATTTTTTCAAATGAAATTCATCAATGTGAAGGTGATTGACAGGTTTGCCAAGGATTTCATCTGTGGTATAGCCAAAAATCTTGTTAGCCGCCCAATTGCACTCGACTACAATTGGATTATTATCGCCATTCAATACAAAAATTGCATCAAGCTGGCTGTTAAAAATTTTATGAAAGCGATCTTTTGATTCCCAGAGGTCATGTGCGGTTCTCTTTTTTTCAGTGATATCTTTTATAACGATTAGAGAGACATCACCCAATGGAACCATATAAAACTCACAGGTTCTTGTGCTTTGGTCTTTTATGGTTAAATCCCATACCTGCATTTCAATATCGGTATTGTTCGCTTTTGCTTTTTTAATAGCTGTTTCCCATGACTGCTGTATCTTAGTTCTATATTCCTCATCAGGATATGCTGTTTCCCACCATTTTTGCGCAGTTGAAATATCATCAAGCGTGTAACCGAAAAGTTCTGTAAATTTGTCATTGTAGAAAGAGATATCTTGATTCGCATCGGTAATTATCATTGGAAGAGGTGATTTTTCTATCATTTTTTTAAACCGCTCTTCACTTTTGTTAAGGGTTAACTGGGCATGCTCTCTTTCTGATATTTCTAACAGCAATTGCTCATTTGCAATGACCAGATCATTGACCCGTTGTTCAACCATTTCTTCAAGCAGATCTTTTTCATTTCTCAAATAGTCTTCCGCTTTTTTTATTCGAAGCATGGCATTCACCTGGGCCACAAGCTCTGTCTCATCAACCGGTTTGGATAAAAAGGCATCTGCCCCTATTTCCAAGGCTTTGACACGATGAGCCGTGCTTGTTTTAACCGCAGTCAACATGACCACCGGGATATGTTTTGTTTCAAATTTGGATTTAAGAACCTGACAGACTTCAAATCCGTCCATTTCCGGCATATTAATATCAAGGAGGATAATATCAGGGAGGGCTGTCTTGGCTTTTTCTATCCCTTCTGCCCCGGATAAGGCTGTTACAATTTTGCATTCAGGAATCAGACTTTTCAATAACGCCGACAGACTAAAGAGATTGTCTTGTCTGTCATCAATGGCTAAAATGATAGGCATAATTTTCTATCCTTTTTAGGGATTACGTGTTGATCAACCACTTTTCAATAGTTTTTAATATTTTCGCAGGATCAATGGGTTTTGACAGGTAATCATCACATCCTGCCGAAATGATTTTGTCACGATCACCTTTCATTGCATGGGCAGTAAGGGCTATGACCGGTATTTGTTTCCCCTGTTTATCAGCCTTTATTTCTTTTACAGCCGCGTATCCGTCCATACCGGGCAGGGCCATGTCTAGAAGGACTAAATCCGGCAATTCTCTTAGTGTCGTTTTAACCCCTTTTTCTCCATCAGTGGCTTCCATAATGATGTAATTATCCTTCAGCACAGCCCTCATGGTAATTAGATTGTCAAGATTATCTTCTATAACCAATATTCTTGGTAGTCCGCCATGTTGTGTTTTCTTTTTGGATTCAAAATTTCCCCGGTTGAGAATATAGGGTTCTTTAGATACGATTTGGATGGGTTTTTGCTTTTCACCCATCATTATTTTCACTTTCCGTAAAAGACCATCTCGTTCCACATCTCCTTTTTGAACAATCGCAGCCTTATTGTCTTCAACCACCAGGATTCTTTTTTTAACTGATTTTTGTGAGATAGGTTCAGTGATCAAAGGTGATTTGATTTTTCGAAGGTAGGCCCCAATTTCTTCAAGTAGGTTCTGGGATGTTAAATTGCTTTTGTAAAGGACAGATACAACATATTGATTAAGTTGGTTCTTTTCTTCACGCGTCAGGTCTTTTGCTGTTACTATAATTACCGGAAGTGACATGGTTAAGGGATCGCTTCGTAATATTTTCAATACTCCGAATCCGTCCAGTTCTGGCATCATCAGGTCAAGTACAAGAACGTCGGGCGTAACGGTTTTAAGTTTTTCAATACAGGCCCTGCCATTTTCCACGGCAATTGCGTTTAGATTTTCTTCGGCAAGAATCTGCATGATGCAATTCCGGTCAAGGTCACTGTCATCTGCAACCATTATAGAAATTGGCTTTTTGCATGCCTTGTTAATCTCATCTAACAACTCTTTTTTGATGATAGGTTTTGTTACATGTCCGACGGCGCCCAGACTCAACCCGGTTTTTTGGTCATCAGATGCAGAAACAATGATCACGGGGATGTCTGAAGTCTCCGGGGTTTGTTTCAATTGCTGGAGGGTTTCGAGCCCATCCATGTCCGGCATCACAAGATCCAGGGTAATGGCAAATGGTTGATGGATCTTAGCTAATTCCAGCGCTTGCTTCCCCGAAACGGCTGCAAGGGTGTTGTACCCCTCCCGGGAAAGATAACGTGCAATCAAATCG
>JAFLJU010000043.1 GCA_022712835.1 Desulfobacteraceae bacterium | reverse complement strand
TTTGAAGAAGAGCTTGACCTTGTTGGTATCAGTTTTAAACCCGGAGTTCTCGATTCCCACAAGGTTTGCAGCAATCATATCCAGGTTCTTTTTTTTCATCTTTACCAAGGCATGTGCTTCAAGGTCATTGGTTTCGGCGGCAAATCCCACCAGAAATTGGTCGTTGGTTTTTAGCTCACCCACCCGTTTAAGAATATCCATATTTTCTGTCATGGAAAGACTCAAACCCTTTGAGGCAGTCTTCTTAATTTTACGGGCACAGGGGTCAACTGGTCTGTAATCGGCCACGGCTGCCACCTTGATAATGATATCAGAAGCTTCAAGGTGTGAAAAAACCGCCTGGGCCATTTCATCGCAGCTTTCCACAGGAACAACCTCAACTCCCACCGGCGGATCAAGGTTAACAGGCCCAGAGACCAGGGTAACCCTTGCCCCTCTTCGTTCAGCAGCCCTTGCAATGGCATATCCCATTTTACCCGATGAATGGTTGCTGATGTACCTTACAGGGTCGATGGCTTCAACCGTGGGACCTGCTGTTATAAGCACCTGCCTGCCCAAAAGATCTTTTCGGGTCAAAACGGCTGTCAGCCGGTCAAGGATAAACCAGGGATCTGGCAACCGGCCTGTTCCAACGGTTTTGCATGCCAGGACCCCGTCATCGGGATCAATGATATGGACGCCGTCCTGTTCAAGGATATCCAGATTTCGCTGGACCCGGATATTTTGATACATGTCCGTGTTCATGGAAGGACAAATCAAAACAGGACTTGTAACCGCCAGCATCGTGGTCGACAGCGCATCATCGGCAATTGCATGGGCATATTTCCCGATAAAATTAGCAGTGGCCGGTGCAATTAGGGCCGCGTCTATGCTGGTGGCAATATCAATATGGGTGACCGAACCTGCGGTATCCTTCCACAAATTTGTCAGCACCGGATTTTCACTCAACACCTCAAAGGTGGTTTTACCCACAAATTCCATGGCAGCATCGGTCATTGCCACATGAACATCGGCCCCGGCCTTTTTCAGCAGACGTAACAATTCCACAGATTTATAGGCGGCAATACCGCCGGTAACCCCCAAAAGGATATGGGTACTTTGAAGCTCCATTATTCGGACAAACCGGTCTGGGTCATTTCTCCCCCCGCATTTCCCATTGTAGGAGCCACGCCGATCTCAACATAGGTGGTGATATGACTGTCCCTTATGGTAATCACCGCACACCGGGTGGGTTTTGAAAACACCATGATAATGGTGCCGGGAGATTTTATTTTGCTGATCACAGTCCAATTGTCCTTTGCCATGTTAATGCTGAAAAAATCATACAGGGAATTGGAATCAACCGACCCCTTCAGGGCGAGAATGCCGGATCGAAATCCCGGTGTGGAAACCACAACGGTCCTGTCTTTCATGACCGAAAGCTCCATGGGCACCAACACATCTTCAAAATCATGGTAAACGGCAGTTGTCTTCTTTGTTTTTTCAGGATTTTCCCCAGAGGAAGGAGGCGCAGTTTCAGACGGTGTGAAAACGGTATTTAACGAACATCCAGATATAAACGCGGCCAGTAAAAGCCCCAGTCCCAATTTGACCACACCCATATAATCATTTTTCAGTCTCATTATTTCTCCAGTATTTCAGTTTCCAAAGTGTCCATTCCTTCTAAAACTATTCGGTTAAAAAGTCAAATACCACCGTTTGCTTTCAACTGATAAAAAAGCCAAAAAAAGCCAACCGTTTTTTCACCTTTGAAAAATCGGAAGTCGGCACAAGCATATGGTGATTCTCCGCCCGGATGACATATTTTTTCAAAATTTTGTCCGTTGTCAGGAGCCGCAGAAGTTCCCGGTCCGGTTTCACCCGGAAAACAGACATGGCCTGGACCGGTTCCAGGGGATTCATCCGCGCCAGGACCCCCTTAAAAAAATATTCCCAGATCCTGGGCGGGGTTTCAGCGATGGTATCCCTGAAAAATTGAATTTTGTTCTCAACATCCTTGCGGGTGGTGCAATCTTTTAAAAAGGATTGATAGTTGACCATATAGCTTGCACGGTTAATCGGCTGGCCCACAGCCGCCAATGCCATTTGCTTGACAGCATCCTCCCCGTAGATTGAGAGCATGGTTTTGTGTTCATCAATCTCAATTTTGGCCGATTGAATTGTGACCCCATGGGTAAAATGCTTTTCAGAGCCCAGAACATAACTTCCAAACCCGGTCATCCGCACATATTGTAATCCGTCATAAACCGTGAGCCAGGATTTATCAGGTTGCCGGAAAATCTTGTTTTCAGGAGGGCAAACCCCCAGGTCAACAATTCCCATGGCCCCCATAAGAGACATCATGGCCTTGACATAGGGAAGGGTCAAGACATCATAAGTGGAAAGCCTTTGGATATATTCTTTCTCCCGGGTTACGTAACCAAATTGTCCGCCCAGTGTTATGTTCAAGCCATCGAATTCATAGGGTTCTGAAAAAGGATTAAAATCAATGCCACCATAAAATGCAACCCTGGCAATATTGATGGTGGAAATCCACTCACCCTCGGGCAGCAGGCTGAGGACCTTTTTAAAATTTTGTCGCATCCGTCGTTCATCATGGTCTGAATCAAACTCATCCATCTGCCGCTTGATAAACCCAAAAAAACTGCGGCTCCGATGGTCGAGAGATTCCTTAAATGAAAAATATCCGTTGATTTTATCTTTGATAAAGCCTGGCAGGTCTTCCAGATCTTTTGGTTTCCAGGAAGAAATCTGGCTGAAAAACTGGGCAAGAAGGTTTGTTTTCTGGTAATTGAGATCTTTATCACCATGGGTATAAAATTCATCAATCCTGCAGGCCATTGCCATTTT
>JAFLJU010000174.1 GCA_022712835.1 Desulfobacteraceae bacterium | reverse complement strand
TTATTTTAGGAATGCTTTGACCCAACCGGGCACTGGCACAATATGTTGTGCCAGTGCCCGGTTGGATACATATTTCAACTCTTTAATAATTGTTTAATAATTGTCTATACTTTTCTTGACTAAAAGCATCTTCCTATCTGTCACAGTGATTGTGGGTGTGCCCTCTTTGATGGTTAAAATTGGTCAGTATGCCCTGGATAATAATGAAGACCCCTGTGCCACAAAGATCAAAAAACTCATTGCCATTGGAGAACCCACAAAAGATGAAAATATGCAGCTTCTTGCTGTTGCAAAACAACTTGAAGATATGTGGGGTGCAAAGATATACTCCACATATGCGTCTTCTGAAATCGCAACAACGTTTTGCGAATGTTCGGCCCGGTCCGGGGGGCATTTAAGGCCGGAATTAAATATTATTGAAATCCTTGATAACAATGGCCAGCCTGTTGAAGATGGGGAAAAAGGAGAGGTGGTCACAACACCTTTAGGGGTTGAGGGTATGCCTTTATTAAGATTTAAAACAGGCGACATCTCTTGTTTTATTACCCAAAAATGTTCCTGCGGCCGCACAACCAAAAGACTTGCTCCCATTATTGGCAGAAAGAATCAAATGTTGAAATACAAGGGCACTACAGTTTTTCCCAATGCTATTTTATCCAGCCTTGAAGGAGATTCGCGATTTTACAATGGGTATATTGAAGTTAAAAAAAATGCAGATGGTACCGACCGGATTATACTATATGCTGCATTAAGTCATGATACGATAAATGATAATTGGATCAAGGATGTATTGCGGGCAAAAGTCAGGGTCGTACCGGAAATTGAAATAATCATGCAAGAAGCAGCAGATAAAAAAGTATATCAATTTGATAAAAAGCGCAAAAGAATGACTTTTTTTGATTTGCGGGAAACAAAATAAATAAAGGCAGTTAAGGCGGACAAAATATGGATAAAAAGCCCATAATTATTCTGACGGGAAATGACTTAAGCTATAGAGATATCGTTGCCATCGGCATTGGCGATAAAAAAATAGAAATTGATGAAAAATCAATCGCGAAATGTAAGCTATCAAGACAATTTCTTGAAGACGCTATTAATAAAAAGAAAATTATTTATGGTGTGAATACATCTTTTGGCCCCATGTGTAATAAAATCATCAATGACAAAGAGATAGAAACCCTTCAAAATAATCTGATTGTCAGCCATGCTGCCGGTTTAGGGGCACCCATCTTACCCTATGTTGCAATGGGAGTTTTAGTGGTCCGTTTAAACACACTTGTAAAGGGGTATTCCGGTGTCAGAATTAAGCTGTTAGATTTGATGAAAGATATGGTGAACCATGAAATAGCACCGTATATACCCGAAAACGGAAGTGTGGGCGCTTCAGGGGATTTAATACACTTAGCGCATATGTCTCTTGCGATTATCGGCAAAGGGAAGGTGTATTATAAAAAAGAACTCATGGACGTTCAAAAAGCGTTTGAAATAACCGGCCTTAAACCGCTTCGTTTAAGCTATAAAGAGGGTCTGGCGCTTATGAACGGTACGGCTGCCATGACAGCCATTGCAGCATTTACACTTTTTGGTGCCCAGAAATTATTAAATATTGCCTGTATTAATGCAGCTTTTTCCATTGAAATATTTGGCGGTATTGATGATGCATTTGACCCGGATTTACATCTTGTAAAACCCCATCCCGGACAAATTGCAATTTCCAATACCATAAAAAAGCTTTATAAAGGTACAAAAAATATCACCATAAGAAAAAGCATGCACGAAAAAATCAGGAACCAGAATAATTCAGACACTCCTGTTTTTGAAACCAATATAAATGTTCAGGATGTCTATTCCATCCGGTGTACGCCGCAAATTCTTGCCCCGGTAAAAGAAGCCATTGATGCGGCTGTAAAAACCATTGAAATAGAGGCCAATTCCACCAATGACAATCCCATCATCATTCCGGAAAAGAAAAAGATAATACATGGTGGTAATTTCCATGGTCAGAGCATCAGCTTTGCCATGGATTCACTCTGCATTGCCATGTCCACCCTATGTAATTTATCTGAAAGACGGCTCAACAAACTTCTTGATAAGAATCTTAATGAAGGATTGCCTGAACAACTTATCCCCGGAGAAATCGGCCTTACCATGGGATTTATGGGTGCCCAATACCTTGCAACTTCCACCACCGCAGAGAACAGGCATCTGGCAAACCCCATGAGTGTAAATTCCATATCCAGCAATGCATCAAACCAGGATGTCGTCAGTATGGGAACCGTGGCAGCCAGAAAAGCATTCAGGCTTGTCTCCAATGCCAAGCATGTGGTCACGCTTGAAATACTCGCTGACCTACAGGCGCTGTCCTTTAGAAATGCAGACAAATTGGGTTGCGCCACTCAAAAGATATATGACATTTTGAATAAAGAATTTGATGTTTATGATAATTCACAAATATTTCATGACAGCCTTGTGAAATTCAGAAAGCTTCTTTTTTCAAGCCAGCTTTTTGATGATATTTCAATTTATTATTAACTAATCAAACGGCATGGAAAAAAAATCTCCCAAGATATTAATTGTAATCCCATTATACAACCATGGGAAAACGATCATAGAAGTTATCAAACAATGCCTTTGTTTTCATGATGATATTCTTGTCATCGATGACGGCAGTACGGATTTACCGGAAGGCGTATTTGATGATTTAGATATCATTCTTGTCAGACATAAAAAAAACCTGGGTAAGGGGTCTGCAATTATGACTGCGGCAAAAGAGGCTGCAAGGCTTGGCATGACCCACATTGTAACAATAGATGCCGATCTTCAGCATAATCCTGAAGATTTTTTATTGTTTAAACAGGCAATCTTAAAAGATCCCACAGCATTATATGTTGGAAAAAGAGATTTTTCTTCTCCTCTCATACCCAGGCTATCAAAATTCGGAAGACAATTTTCCAATTTCTGGTACAGGGTGCAGACCGGACACTCAATTGGGGATGCGCAATCAGGATTCAGGGCATATCCTTTGTTTGTTCTTGAAGGTTTGAAGTTATCCCAAACTCATTTTTCGTTTGAAATAGAAGTCCTTGTAAAATCTTCCTGGGCAGGTGTGGACGTATGTGATGTCGATATCGGTGTTTATTACCCGCCAAAAGGCAAGAGAATTTCTCATTTTCGACTCATAAAAGATAATGCAAGGCTGACACATTTGAATATCCTTTTAACCCTTCGATCTTTTTTACCCATACCCTTTAAAAAACTAATACAAAAACAAGATGACATAAAGTTTTCAATTTTCAAACCCATTCAGTCCATCCGGCATTTTCTTTTAAACGAGGTATCCCCATTCACCATTGCAATGTCAGCAGCCATTGGCGTTTTTCTGGGTGCGCTTCCTCTGATTGCCATGCATATGTTAAGCATTCTTTTAGTCACGGGTTTTTTCAGGTTAAATAAAATTGTTGCACTGGGTGCAAGTCAGTTTTGTATGCCGCCATTTGTTCCGGCATTGTGCATTGAAATTGGCTATTATTTAACCCACCAGGGTGAATTTTTAACCGATATTTCTATGGAAACCCTTGGGACTCAGTGCCTGGAAAGACTATATGAATGGTTTTTAGGATCATTGATTGTCGCCCCGATACTTAGTGTCTTTGCTTTTTTAATCTTTTTTTTCATCGCAAACATGCTGTCTTGTGGAGGTCAAAAAAGTGAATCCGAACAAGAATAAGTGGGACAGTAAAAGTCACGGCACAAAGTTTGGTCACAACTTTTTTTATTTTGTCATCCGGAACGGCGGGAGAAAAGTGGCCTATTTCTTTTTATATTTTATTGTTTTTAATTATGCAGTATTATTTCCTTCCATCAGAAAAACAACAGACCCGTATTTACGAAAACGATTTCCAAATGCAGGATTTTTTGAAAGAATCAAGCACAGATACTTGTTGATATTAAACTTTGGCCGGGTGTTAATAGACCGGGCCATTGTTGGAATCTTAGGCCCGAAATCAATCCAGGCTTTTTTCCCGGATTATGAAAAAATGAAGAAAGTTGATTCGGGATTTATTTTATTGATATCTCATGTGGGTGGCTGGCAGGTTGCCATGTCTGCTCTGGATGTGCTTGAAAAACCGGTTAATTTCTTAATGCTCAGACATGAAAAAGATATAGATAAACATTATTATGAGCACAATGAGAATGGGAATAAAATTAAAATTATAGACCCCAATCAATTTCTTGGCGGCTCCATTGAAATACTCAATGCTCTGAAAAATGATGAAATAGTCTGTATGATGGGGGACAGGGTTTTTGGGGACAGTGAAAGATCAATTGAAATGGATTTTTTAAATGGAAGGGCGAATTTCCCATTTTCTGCATTTAAAATGTCATCAATATCCCAAAAACCAATTCTTGTCTTGTATTCGCATAAAAACGGGCCCTGCGAATATCAAACCAGGATATCAACGATTATTCAGGTTCCGCCAAAATTAGGAAAATCAGAAGAAAAAATTAGGCCCCATGTGGAAAATTTTGTTACATCTCTGGAAGTATTTATTCATAATTACCCCTATCAATTTTTTAATTTTTATAATATGTGGAATGATGATCAAAATGAATAGCAGTCTTCGGGTTGGAGTCTCAGGGATGGGGTGTTTAAGCGCCCTGGGGATGAATATTGATGAGTGTATGGATAATATGTTCAACTCGGTCAGAAATATAAATTTCCCCCAGCGATTCACAAGTAATCATGATATTAAATATCCGGTTTTTGAAATTGTTAACTCATTTAAAAAACCTGAATCCAGCGAAAACCAGGATCTAACCCTGACCGCTCAAATGGCAATAGCGGCTGTTTATCACGCATTGGATGATGCCAAAATCCATAAAGGGATACTTGAAAATAAGAGGGTTGGGGTCTGCATGGGGACCACTGTCGGAAGTGCGTTGAACAATGACCAGTTCTACAAAGATTATCGAGATGAAAAACAGCCGGGCATGGTGCCCATAAAACGATTTTTAAAATCTAATCCGGCTGCAGCCATTGTGCAAGAATTTAATTTAACCGGCCCTGTCCAAACCATTGTGAATGCGTGTGCATCCGGAACGGATGCCATTGGAATGGGTGCCTCATGGATAAAAGCAGGCCTGTGCGATCTTGTTATTGCCGGCGGTACGGATGAACTTTGCAAGACAACATATAATGGATTTATTTCATTAAAAATAACAGATGAAATTCCTTGCAAACCGTTTGATTCAGACCGAAAAGGTTTAAACCTTGGAGAGGGTGCAGCCGCACTTATTCTGGAGCCTGACGGTATCAATCAAAGGCCCGGTCAAATGTCTGGCAATGCTGTAAAATGCTTTATAACGGGGTATGGCTCTTCATGTGATGCCTATCATTTAACATCTCCCCATCCCGAAGGAATCGGATTGAAAAATGCGATAAACCAGGCATTGAACCAGAGTCATCTTGAACCGTGTGATATCGGCTTTGTGAATGCCCATGGAACCGGAACAAAAGAAAATGATAAAATTGAAAATATTGTATTGTCTCAAATCTTGCCCGACATCCCGTTTTTTTCAACAAAAGGATACACCGGCCATACACTGGGTGCTGCCGGGGCAATAGAGGCTGTCTTCACCATTTATCATCTGAATCAAAAAAGAATACCAAAAAGTATTGGATTTTCCAGGCCTGACAGCGCTGCAACACAAAGTCCGATTACAGAAAATATGAATATTTTCTGTACGTCGGCATTGTCTGAATCAGTTGCTTTTGGTGGTAATAACTCAGTATTAATATTTTCTGAAGACTAAAAAATGAGTATTTCTTCTTATGGATAAAAGTTTATATGACCTTATTGTGGTAGGGTCCGGAATAAGCGGCATGACCGCAGCAATAATTGCAGCGAAAGAAGGGGAAAAAGTTCTTGTATTAGAGCAGCATTTAGTCCCCGGCGGTTTAATGCAGACTTATAAAAGAAAAGGGATGCTGTTTCCCACGGGCGTTCACAGGCTGGGGTCTTTAAATCCGAGACAACCCCTGTGGTATTATTTTAATTATTTAGATATTCTTAGCCGACTTAATCTTGTCAAACTGGATGATGATTGTTTTGAAAAAATCTATTTTCCCGGCAAAGCTTATAAAACCGGGCACTGGCACAATATGTTGTGCCAGTGCCCGGTTGGATACATATTTCAACTCTTTAATAATTGTTTAATAATTGTCTATACTTTTCTTGACTAAAAGCATCTTCCTATCTGTT
>JAFLJU010000042.1 GCA_022712835.1 Desulfobacteraceae bacterium | reverse complement strand
AAGATATTGTCCCAGGCTCCCTGTAATCATACGGTGGATACAGCAAAAAACGGGCAGGCTGCAATGGACTTATTTGATAGACGCCCATACGATTTCGTCAGTTTAGACTATATCCTTCCAGGAACGATTAATGGAATGGATGTATACCATCATATCCGAAACACAGATAAAGCAATACCGATATTGTTCATTTCAGGAAATATCGAATTCCTAGAATCCATTGAAGCACTAAAACTAAAAGATGACTATATCGAGCATCTTTCAAAACCCTGTCAGAACAGAGATTACGTGAGCAGCATAAACCAATTTCTGAATAGAGCTTCAGTTAGACCCTAGAATATCGCTCATTTAGGGTCCCGCAATCATCCCCGGATTTGGCAATAAATCCAGCTTCTCAACACTTAAAAAGATTGACCAATTGCTTTACCATCCCCGATGGATATGGTAACTGCTCATGGCAGGTTTTTATATAAATAAAAGTAAAAAGGGCAGCCTATGAATAAGAAATATAAGGGAACTCCTCGTGTTTTTACTTTTTTAGTTATATTGATTTTTTTGGGTGTGGCGGGATGTTCTTCTAACAATGATGATACCTCCTTCATTTTTTATGGCGGAGATATCCTGACGATGGATGAATCTGTCAAAGAAAGTGTTGAAGCCGTATTTGTAAAAAACGGTCGAATCATTTCCCTTGGATCAAAAAAAGATATTTTTGAACAAAAGGAGTCTCGGACAAAGCTGATGGATCTGAAGGGGAAAACACTCCTGCCTGGGTTTATTGCCGTTCATACCCATCCGGACCTTTCCGCATATCTTCATAGCTTTATTGACCTGAGCGGTTTCACCAACAATACGCCGGAAGCGGTTTGGGAACAACTGGCAATTGCTGTGAAAAACACACCAAAAGGGGAATGGATTTTCTGTAAAGGGTTTGATCCGATGCTTGTGAAAGGCCTTAAGGCGCCTGGAATCCGTGAGCTTGATGCCATCAGCCCTGAGAACCCGCTGGTGATTCTGGCCCAAAGTCTGCATTCTGCTTGGGCAAATTCCAAAGCGTTTCAAGAAATAGGTATCACATCAAAAACCCCTGACCCCGCTCCGGGAAGTTTTTACCAGAAAGACAAGAAAGGAATGCTGACCGGTTTTATTTCAGAAGTGGAAGCCATTAAACCTTTCAGTAAGGCTGCAATTAAAACATATGATATTAAACGAAATGTTGTAACGGTCTATGACGATTATATGAGAAGCGGTTTTACCTCCATCACCTCCATGGGGCTGTTTGCAAATGACAGCAAGCCGTTTCTTCTCTATGAGCATTTATCCACGGATCATCCAACGTTTATTCATAGGGGATTGGAACTGATCGGAATGCTGCCGGATAAGAAACCGACGGTGAGACATTTTGTTTATATTAAGTCGGATACCCCGTTCTTACTTCCTGAAACCCAAGACAATGGCGATGATTTTTTTAAGGTTGTGGGTGTTAAGCTTTGGTATGACGGGTCTCCCTATACCGGCTCCATGTATTTAAAAGAGCCCTATATGAATTCCGAACTCACACTAAAGGGGCTGAATATTCCCCATAACCACCACGGAAAACCGGTTGTTGAGAAGGATGTTTTTTATGAAACGGTGAAGAAATATCATGAAATGGGCTGGCAACTCAGCATTCATTCCCAGGGAGACAGAGCAACAACAGAAGTCCTATCGGTGATGGAAAACGTGCTTTCTTTATCAAAAGACAAGGATCAGCGGCATCGAATTGAACATGGCGTGCTCCTGCCCAACGAACTTCTCGGAAAGATGAAACGATTGAATATGACCCCAAGTTTCCATATCAATCATCTCTATTATTACGGGCCAGCGTTAAAAAATGATATTCTGGGAGACAAACGGGCAGAAAAAATGCTCCCCATAAAAACTGCCATGGAACAGGGACTGCACGGCACTCTACACGCCGACGCACCCATGTATCCTGAAGACCCTTTAAGTCTTCTTCAGACAGCTGTTACACGAAAAACAAAATCGGGAATCATTATCGGTGCTGCTGAAAAAATTTCCGTGCTGGAGGGTTTAAAAGCTTTGACGATCAATGCTGCCTGGCAACTTCACATGGAAAAAAAAATTGGCAGTATCGCGCCGGGAAAATACGCGGATTTGATCATTCTGGATAAAAACCCCTTGAAGGTTTCTCCTGAAACATTAAAAAATATTAAAGTGCTCAAAACCATTGTCAATGGTGTCGAAATAAAGAATCTTTAAAATGGATATCATTGATTTTTGGTTATCGGTTGTTCAATGCGAATCAGGCTGTTTAAGGTGTATGATATTGTACTTTAATAGATTAAATTAGCTTAATGTTACATTTGTTTGCGCTTTATAAAACAAATTGCATTACAAATAAATATAAGCTATTGTGTTACACAATTGGTACTTTAATTAGATAAAATGGCTTAATATACATTATGGGTAACGTTATGGTATTTGACAAAATGTCTCCGATCGCAATCGCCGAGCAATTAGGAGAGAGGCTAAAGCAAGCGAGACTAAATGCGGATTTAACCCAGGCTGAAGTGGCATCAAGAACCGGTTTAAACAGAAGGACTATTCTTAATGCTGAGAAAGGGTGCGTCCAACTAAAAAACCTGGTTGCTATATTGCTAAGCCTGGGTATGTTAGAGCAGATTAATATATTTTTACCTGTACAGGAAATCTCTCCTTTACAGTTGGCTAAACTTGCGGGAAAAAAACGGCAAAGAGCTTCAAGATCTCAAAAGAGAGAACTCCAAATGAGAGAAGATAACTCTTTATGGTAATCGAAGTCGTCAGAGTAAAATATAATGAGCAAGATGTTGGTGCTGTCAGTTTCAATACTGAAACAGGTGTTGGCGCATTTGAATTTGAATCTCGCTTTATTAAGTCCGGCATTGAGCTTTCACCTATAAAAATGCCTTTATCTAAAAAAATTTATTCATTTCCAGAAAATAATAACGAAACGTTTAAAGGGTTACCTGGAATGATCGCAGATTCTTTACCTGATGATTTTGGTAATGCCGTGATGAATGCCTGGATAGCCAGTCAGGGCAGATCGGCAACAGACATCACACCATTACAACGTCTTCAATATACTGGAAAGCGTGGTATGGGCGCATTAACTTATTCTCCGGCAATCCAACGCAAAAATCTGAATAGGTCACAACGGATTGAGATTCAGTCTTTAATTTCAATCGCCCAACAGATTTTGGACAAACGAGAACAATTCCAAGTAACACTTAGAACACATGGCCAGGAAGATAAAGACGCAATGATGGCACTATTATCTGTCGGTATGAGTGCCGGTGGTGCCCGGGCGAAAGCAGTACTTGCATTTAATAGTGATTTTACACAGGTGAGGTCAGGGCAAACCACTGCGCCTGAAGGGTTTACTCATTTCGTAATGAAGTTTGATGGTGTCAGTGAAACTCATAAAAACAAAGAAACATTTGGTGATCCATTGGGGTATGGCACAATGGAGTATGTTTATCACCTCATGGCCAAAGCTTGTGGGATAGATATGATGCCCTGTCGGTTGCTGAATGAAGGGAATAGACGTCATTTTATTACTCAGCGATTTGATCGGAAAGGCAATCAGAAGATACATGTTCAAACCTTAAACGGCATTGCACATGTAGATTACAAAAAGGTCGGCTCGTACTCATATGAAGAATTATTTTCTCTTGCAAGAGAGCTTAAATTAACTCCGGATGATGCAACGCAAATATTTAAACGAATGGTTTTTAATATTATTGCACGTAATCATGACGATCATTCAAAAAATTTTGGATTCATGCTTGATAATCAACACAAGTGGCAATTAGCCCCTGCCTACGATTTAGCTTACAGCTACAAACCGGGAAGTCCGTGGGTAAGCAGTCATTGGATGAAGCTCAATGGAAAAAGAGACCACTTTATTCGCGAAGATTTTTATAGCCTTAAAAAAATAAGCCTTATATTTACCAAACGGAAAATTGATCATATCATTAACGAAATCACAGAGCACGTTTCTGAATGGAATAATCTGGCTATTGAACAGATTGTCCCACAATCATTAATCAAAATAATAAGTAGCAACTTACGATTAAACATTTAATGGCGCCTTCTTGTTTAATCTTTAAAGGGGAGTTCTCAAGCATCATCCAATGGAGATGCGGTCGGTCATTTTTCCTGCCTTGAGATATTCATAGGAGTCAAATTGAATATCAGATGCATATGCCATGTCTTTCCATAGCAGGGCATGGCCCTTTAAAAACCTGAAAGGCCTTACCAGGTTTTCCCATCGTTGTTTTTCTGCCTGGGAAATCTCCCTTC
>JAFLJU010000661.1 GCA_022712835.1 Desulfobacteraceae bacterium | reverse complement strand
TTGGCAAGCTGAGGGGTGAGTTCCTCTGCAAATCCACTGCCTGCAAAGCAAAATGAAATCATCAGGGTGATAAAAACGGTTAATGCTCGTTTGACCATGATTTTCTCCTTAATTAAGGTTATTATGGCGCCTATTTTTTTGCAAAATCAAAGCGTAAATTGACGGATAAGTTCTTGTAGATTACCGGCAAGTTTTTTAAGTTCTCCACTGCTTTTGTTGACAAGTTCACTCTCTTTTAACACACCATTGCTGCTGATGTTCACCTCGCTGATATCTTTGGCAATCTCATCGGCAACACTGGTGCTTTGAGCAACGTTCTCGGCCACTTCCTGCAATCCGCTGGACGCCTGCCCCATGTTTTCCGAAATTTCTCTGGTGGTGGCAGACTGCTCTTCAACTGCTGTCGCAATGCTGCCGACGATCTCATTTACATTTTCAATTATCTTTGCAACCCCTTCAATTTCTGTGACCGTATCCGAGGTGGAATTTTGAATACCCTGGATACGTGTTTTGATATTATTGGTCGCTTCTGCGGTTTGAATGGCCAATTGCTTGATCTCAGAAGCAACAACGGCAAATCCTTTCCCGGCTTCCCCTGCTCTTGCCGCTTCAATGGTGGCATTTAATGCCAACAGATTGGTTTGGTCGGAAATTTCGGAGATGACTTCTGTGACCTTGCTGATTTCTTTGGCTGCCTCTCCCAGTTCATTTACCCTTTTGGTTGCGCGTCCTGTTCTCTCCACTGCCTCTTGCGTTATGGAACTACCGGTTTCAGAATTTTTTGCGATTTCACTGATGGAGGAATTTATTTCACCCGTGGCGATGGACACCGTGTTGATGTTTGTAGAAGCCTCTTCAGACGTAGCCGCCACAGAATTCATATTGGCGCTCATTTCCTCAGCCGCAGCCGCTACCGATTCTGATTTTGCTGTCATGTTTTGAGACCCTTCAGACATGGAGGCTGCCAGACCGGTCAGATCCGATGAAGATGCTGTCAATTGTACTGAATATTCAGTAATTTGGCTGATAATGTTTCTTAAATTGTCTGTCATGGCATTGGTGTCACTGGCAAGACCACCGAGTTCGTCATTGGATGATATATTAACCTTGGTTTTAAGATTTCCCTGGGAAATCAATTTTGTGGCATTTGCAAGAGCGGTAATTCTTGTTGTCAGATAGCGACTCATATATATCCCCAATCCAATGGCGAACAACACAGCGGCAACCGTTAGGATAATAAGAAATGAAACCCCGCTTTTTTTATCGGAATCCGCATTTTTCAAGGCGCTTGTCATTTCTTTTTCAGATTTCTTTACAAGGGCTCCAAGTTCTTTATTAATCTTAACTCCGGACTGGGTCAATGCGGTTAGTTTTAGGACTTTTGTGGTATATAAACGCTGGTATATCGGTTCAATATAGGAATGGAGCTTCCCAAAGGTTTGTTCAATTCTGGCTGCGGACCCCGCAGCTCGGTTAAATTTTGACGTTTTTCCTTTGGCATCATTTGCCTTGTTTATTTTCACTGCAGATGCCATTATTTTTATGTGGTACTTATTCATTTTTTGAATGAGCTTATTTAATCCGTCATCCTGGACACGATAGGTGTTAATCCATAAGCCCAACGAACCTTTTTTAGGATCAGTATTGCCTTTGAAAGGGGTGACAATATTAACCGAATCTTCAAGTGCCTTGAGCCAGTTGACATGATCTCTTTGTAACGTCAGGAGATATGAAGGAAGGTCGTAAGTTTTGCCATTTGCCGTCACTGAGTAACCCAGGTATTCATTTTGAGCCATGATTAAATCGGTACAGCCTTTCTTGAAGGTTGTTTTTTCCTTTAAGATGTGGCCAATGGTTTTCAGGAGTGCATCGGAACTTTTCGGGACAATAATCGTCAACTTAAGATGTTGATATACCGTGTATGATTTGCTTTTTGTAAATTTTTCAGACAAGCTTCCATACTCTAATAATGAAATCCACATATCAAACTCATCAAGTTTTTCTATCAGCTTTTTCTCTTTAACGGCAAGCTCTGAGGAGGAATGGGTATATTCAGCCATGGCTTTTTCTATCTTCTCAACAGACAGGCTGGCCTTCATAACCGCATACTGAACAGGGAATTTTTCTTTTGCTAGGGTATCAGCAGAACTGGATACTTTGTTGAGAATCATAATACCTACGATTCCGGATAATAGGACCAGTAAGGCGAGGAGTAAAAAACTAAAAGTGAGCTTTTTTCCGATGGTAAGTTTCATATGTTACGCTCCTGATTAAAAAAATATGTGTTAAACCAATTTATTTTAAAACCTGGCGCTATCAGTGATAAAAAACAAACATTAAGAGATCAGAAGGTTCTGGACAACAGATTCGTTCGAATGCTTCGAATGCAATCGACGCTATCAAAATCCCATGGGCAAAGCAATGTTTTTTTACTACACCCCTATTCGTAATGGGTGAATGCCTTGTTTCACAATGGAATTGGATTGATCTTTTTCCAACAATTACCGTACGGCTATGTGGTGAGAACTATCCTCTGAATCCAAGGCAATATTTTGTACAATTTGTCGAGTATGATCAAAATGATTCTGGGAATTGGGACTAAATGAGATGGATGGTATGCCTGGAACCATCATTGTGGGAAGTGTGTTTTTAGATCACTATTACTCCATCTATCGATATGATCCAGCAAACCCTGATAATACCAATTTAATTGGAATCGCCAAGTATAACTATAAATAGAGGTCCCTGTAAATACAGGTTCCCGAACCCCACTATTGCCTGGGTCCTTGGGATACCTATAAAAAATACCGAATTTCCAGGACTGCCCGGTCCTCATCCTTGTATGCCCACATCAGGCTCTGGGAATCGGTGATAATGCGGTGACAATGTGGTGACCGAGGTTTTCTTGGCTCTTGAATACTTTCATTGACAAAAAGGAAGAGACTATCTATTAAAAATGTCTGGCAAATTAACGCATTTAAAATGACCTTGCTCATGTCTAATTTTTGATTCCGCGTTCATAGAAAGAACCGGTGGAAAAGACACTGCAAAATACAAATAATTGATCTGGACTGAAGGAAATCCCATGAAAAAAGCACAACATAAATACATTCTTTTTTTACTGGTACTGCTTCCTGCTTTTTTTTTATTAAGTTGTACGAATTCCCGCGGTGTGAAACCTACAAAACCCCTTGAATCTCCCCGGTATGACGAATCCTCTTCCTGGCTGTTTCAGGAATCATCTCCACAGAAAAAAATAGATGTATTTTATGTATATCCAACCATTTATGGAGACAAAAATCCGCCTAATATGGATATATACAAAGAAAATCTACGGGACAAAGCCAGGCGATGTTTAAAAAAACAGATCGGCGTTTATACTGAGGTCGGCAATATTTTTGCCCCTTTTTATCGCCAGGTCTCCATGGCGGTTCTGGATCCCAATGAAGATACCTATAAAAATAAAAATTTTATCCTGGGGTACAAAGATGTGTCCCGGGCATTTGAATATTATCTCACGCATTTGAATAATGACCGCCCTTTTATTCTTGCCGGACACAGTCAGGGCTCCATGGATCTGATCACGCTGATGCGGGAACATTTCAAGAGTGTAAAACTGCAAAAACAACTGGTGGCGGCTTATCTTATTGGCTACTCGGTCACAAAAGAAGATTTCAGGCAATACCCCTGGATGAAACCTGCCACAGGAGAATCAGATACCGGGGTAATTATTTCTTTTAACAGCCAGGCACCGTGGGCGAAGGGGTCTCCTGTCATTCTACCGGG